>CAZKSS010000010.1:0-20988 GCA_964555545.1 uncultured Planctomycetales bacterium | reverse complement strand
ATCCCCTCCCTCCCCGCTTCCAGACCTCAATCGCGCCGGCATTTATAGATTTGTTTTTATCCGGGATAACCAGATCTGGGTCAAACTCAAGTTTTATGCCTAAGCCATTACAGGTAGGGCAGGCGCCATCAGGAGAATTAAAGGAAAAAATGCGCGGCTCAAGTTCAGCCATACTCAAGCCGCATTTTGGGCAGGCATACTGCTCGCTATATGTCTGGTCGAAGGTCTTTGGTCGTTGGTCGTTGGTCCGGGATACTATAACAATGCCTTTGCCGACCTTCAGTGCTGTCTCCACTGAATCCGTAAGCCGATTTTTTATCTCTGGCTTGACCACTAACCTATCCACCACTACTTCAATATGATGTATTTTATATTTTGCTAACTTTATCTTGGTGGGTAATTCATAAATTTCACCGTCCACACGCACCCGCACGAATCCGGATTTCTGAATGGAAGTGAAGATATCCCTATACTCGCCTTTTCTGCCGCGCACCAGAGGCGCTAAAACCTGAATCTGTGTCCCAGGAGGTAAACTCATTATCTTAGCAACTATTTCCTGGGAACTTTGTCTTTCAATGGGGCTGCCGCAAAGATAGCAATGCGCCTTGCCGATACGCGCAAAGAGTAATCTTAAGTAATCGTAAATCTCGGTCTGCGTGGCCACGGTAGAGCGGGGATTGCCTGCGGCAGTACGCTGTTCAATGGCAATGGCCGGAGATAAACCTTCAATGACCTCTACATCAGGCTTCTGCAGTTGCTCCAGGAACTGGCGGGCGTAACTGGAGAGACTTTCCACATACCTACGCTGGCCTTCGGCATAAATGGTATCAAAGGCAAGACTGGACTTGCCAGAACCGGAGAGACCCGTGACGATGATGAGTTTGTTGCGCGGTAACTCTAAGTTTATATTTTTCAGATTGTGCTCTTTAGCACCCCTGATAATAATATTATCTTCCATCTCGAGTTAAATCCTAAATCCGAAATCCTAAATCCTAAACAAATCCCAAACCCAAAATCCAAATGTCCAAAACAGAATAAGTTTTGTGTTTTGAGTTTAGAGTTTTGAGTTTATTTAGAGTTTAGGGTTTAGAATTTAGAGTTTATCTTGAATTATACCGAGAAAGCCCCTGCAATCTTAAAATGATTTCATTATTACAGGGGCTTTCGGGCTTGCTTATTATCTGCGGCCTCTTTTCATCTTGGCGCAAGAAACATCGCCTTTCTTGTCAATGAAATAGAGGTATCCTTTCTTCCTCTTGATGCCGCACTTGGCTACCTTCTTAGGACTACCTCCCTTTTTCTTGCCCCTGGCCATCTTGGCGCAAGAAACATCGCCTTTCTTGTCAATATAATAGAGATAACCCTTTTGCCTCTTAATACCCAACTTCATTAATTTCTGTGCCATAACTCAACTCACCTCCTCTCCTTTCACTATTTTTAATCAGGTGCCGATTTTTACCGGCTCCAAAATCTGTTTCAGGGTGGCTATCGCCGACAGCACCGCCAGAAAACTGGTCTTGGGATTATCCGGATGTAAAATATTTTCGGTGCGCGTAAAAATTCTGCCCGCCTCGGCTTGAATCTGGATTTCATGAATATTCTTCTTAGTTGATGGCGAGGCAATAATCTTAACCTGGGTCCTTTCTGGGCCTATGCCGGCAATACTCAACACTGCTGCCACATTAATATTTTGGGGAAAATGCCTCACTGCCTCTGCGGCTGAACCGAAAAAGAGAACTTTATCTTTTTTTATTTTATGGATATTTATGCCTTTGTCTTCAAGGTATCTGACTCCTTTAAAAGATAAAGGGTTCTTGCGGGTAGTGAGAATGACTTTCTTTATTTTTCCTCTATTTGCTGCCTTTAAGGCATCCACGCCGGAAATCGCGCCGCTGGGAAGATATACGGAGGTATTATATCTCCTGGCTAGGGTAAGCAATTCTTTATAATGAGTGACAATGCCGCCCACACTCATAATCATCATATCGCGACCTTCTCTTAATACGCATTTAGCTATCTTCCAAGAACTTTTCGCCGAAGCAGCTTCAATTACTAAATCGCATTTATCTATTAAGCGTTCCAGGCTATCCACGGCTAATCTCTGGGCTAGCCTTTCTGCCTTCCCCCTGTCTATATCATAAACAGCCGCTAGTCGCGCTTGTCTGGACAGATCTCTGGCAATTACCTTAGCCAGGGAACTGCCAATTGCCCCGCAGCCCACAATTCCTATCTTTAATTTTTTAGGCATTCCTGATGATGGCGTTATCAATGAGCCGCGTCTTGCCAATCCATACTGCTAAGGCGATAAGGCAATCGCCGCAGATTTTCTTTACGGGCTTAAGTCCAGCCGCCTCTACAATAGAAATGTAATCGACGCTCGCGCTCTTTCTGCTTTTTATAAATTGCTCCATTTTGGCGATAATTTTATGCGCATCTTTTATGCCGTTTTTAATTAAACCTTTGGCTAAATCCAGGGACTGGCTTAAAACTAAAGCCTCTTTTCTTTCTTGGCGGCTTAAGTAGATATTCCTTGAACTTATGGCCAGACCATCTTTCTCGCGGATGGTCGGCATAATTTTTATGCGGAGGGGGAAATTCAAATCCGCGCTCATCCTCTGGATAATGATTGCCTGTTGGGCATCCTTTTGGCCAAAATAAGCAACCTCTGGCTGGATGACATTAAAAAGTTTTGCCACGACGGTGGTAACCCCGCGAAAGTGCCTGGGCCTGGATTTACCACAGAGAACCCTACTCAACCTCTCCACCGCTACTGAGGTCTGGAAACCTTCCGGATACATGGCCACGGCATCAGGATAAAAAACAAAATCCACTCCGGATTTTCGGCAAAGGGCAATATCTTTTTTTATCGGCCTGGGGTAACGGCGGAAATCTTCTTGTGGAGCAAATTGCATGGGATTGACAAAGATGCTCACTACTACAATATCATTAACTCTCCCCGCCTCTTTAACTAAACTTAAATGTCCTGCGTGCAAGGCGCCCATAGTCGGAACGAAACCAATGCTTTTTCCTTTACGCCTTAAGCGCTGGCAGGCCAAGGACATCTGTTTTATATCACGTATTACTTTCATAATGTTTCTAATAAGGGCTGCATCAGGAAATCCCGCTCGCCAAGGCGCGGATGCGGAACCTGCAGGTCCTTGGTTTTTATAAGTTCGTTGCCGTAAAATAAAATATCCAGATCTATGGCGCGGGGACCGTGAAACAAATGATTCCTGGGCCGGCCTAATTCTTTTTCTATTTTCTGCAGAGACTTAAGCAGGACCAAAGGCCTAAGGTCAGTCTGAATTTTTAAGACCGCATTTAAGAATCTTGGCTGTCCTGGGGGGCCGCCAAGCGGCTGGGTTTCGATAATTTTAGACAACCTGATAATTCTTATGCCTTTCAATTGTCTAATCTTTGCAATGGCCCTCCTGATATTTTTGCGCCTCTCCCCTAAATTTGAGCCAATGCCCAGGTAACAAATAACCATTACAATATTTTTTTCAGGCGTTGGGCTGCCTCATAAATTCTTTCTTTGGGCAGGGTCAGGGCCATACGGATGTAGCCCTCGCCGTATTTGCCAAAACCTACGCCAGGAGTAACCACTATATTCGCCCTTTCCAACAAAATCCGGGAGAACTCTATTGAATTTTTCTTTTTGGGAATTTTTATCCAGACATAAAAAGTCGCTTTCGGGGATTTGGCGTCCCAACCTAAAGAATTTAAGCCACTGATTAAACAATCGCGCCTCTCTTGATAGAGACGGCACATATTTCTGATCTGCTCCTGTGGACCGGTGAGGGCAGCAATGCCGGCTAATTGAATAGCGGAAAATATGCCAGAATCAATATTAGATTTCACTTTACCGAGGGCTGCCACTAAGTGCGCATTACCGCAGGCCCAGCCGATGCGCCATCCAGCCATATTGTAGGTTTTGGAAAGAGAGTGAAACTCAATCCCTACTTCTCTTGCGCCTTCTATTTCCAGAAAACTCGGCGGCTTATACCCGTCATAACATATCTCGGAATAAGCCAAATCCGAGACCACGATGATTTTAAATTTTCTGGCAAATTCAATTACTTGCCGGTAAAAATCCCTCTCGCAGGTCGCGGCCGTGGGATTATTGGGATAATTCATATAGATTATTTTTGTTTTCTTAAGAATATTTGCCGGAATTCTGTTAAGGTCAGGCAAAAAATTATTTTCTTCCAGCAGCGGCAGAAGATAGGGTTTGCCCCCGGCCAAGATTGTGCCGCCTTTGTAAGGAGGATAACACGGGTCAGGCACTAAGGCATAATCTTGGTCGTTGAGGAAGGCAAGCGGGAAATGGGTGAGGCCTTCTTTTGAGCCGATTAAAGGCAGGACTTCGCTTTCCGGATTAAGCTCTACGCGGAAACGCCTCTGATACCAATCTGCGATTGCCTGGCGGAGTATCGGCATACCTTGGTCCAAGGCATAGCGATGCGTTGCCGGATCCTGCGCTGCCTGATACAATTTTTCAATGATATGGCGGGGCGTGGGTTGGTCCGGATCGCCTATCCCCAAATCAATGATATCGCGGCCTTCGGCCCGCGCCTTCCTTTTGGCCTGATCGATCTCCAAAAATAAATATGGAGGTAAACTCTGAAGTTTTTTAGATAATTTAAACATAATGGTTCCCTTTTTGGCGTATCTCGCAGTCAACCCATACCTTGCTTGGGTTCGGGACAGTCCCTACTTCAGGACATCTTGCATCGAATAAAGACCTGCGGGCTTACCAAAAATCCATTTGGCTGCCTTTAAGGCGCCCAGGGCAAACAAATCTCGCGCATGCGCCTGATGTTTTATTTCAATGCGTTCGCAATTTCCGCAGAAGATAACTGTATGGTCGCCCACGATATCGCCTAACCGGATGGCGTGTATGGGAATTTCTCTCTTCGTCGTATCGGCTAAGAGCTGTCCGATTTTCTTCGCTGTTCCCGAAGGCGCGTCTTTTTTTCCTTTGTGGTGTGCCTCCACTATTTCAATGCTGTAATCCGGGCCTAATCTCTTGGCTATCTCCGGCAAAATCGCAAACAAAACATTTACTCCTATTGACATATTCGGCGAAAACACTACCGGCACTACTTTGGAAACCTCTTCCACTTTTTTTATCTGAGCGTCGCTTAAGCCCGTTGTCCCTAAGACAAGCGCTTTTTTATATCTGGCCACATAGTCTAAATTCGTCTCTGTGGCTTCGGCAACGGTAAAATCTATGAAGACGTCAATCAAAAACATACCGTCGGGGCTGGAAGAAATCTTTAATTTCCCCAACTCTTTTCCGATCTGGGGGATACCTTTTCTCTCCAAGGCCAAGGCCACCTCAAAATCTCTATCGTGGGAGGCTAATTCAAAGATGCGCCTGCCCATCTTACCGCAGACACCGGCTATTCCTAATTTAATCATAAACTCTCCTTTTGGCTTATCTCCCAGTCAATCCGTATTTCGCATGGGTTCGGGACAGTCCCCTTCCTCGCAAAACGTACTATATGGCTCGTCGGGGACAGTCCCTACGGCTGTACTTGAAATTTATCTTAATAATCCATATTCTCTTAATGCTTTTTTCAACTTCTCCTCATTTTCCGCAGACATCGGGCACATCGGCAGCCTCAACTCCGGCTCGCAAAGGCCCATCAACCCCAGAGCGGTCTTGACCGGAATGGGGTTAGTCTCAATAAACATCGCCTTGATTAAAGGCAACAGTTTATAATGTATCTCTCGCGCTCTCTTAATATTTCCTTTTTCGAATTCAGCCACCAGTTCTGCGACATCTCTAGGCACAATATTGGCCACCACTGAAATAATCCCCATGCCGCCGATACTTAAGATAGGCAAGGTCAGGCTATCGTCTCCGGAAAACAAAGCAAAATTAGGCGGACACAAGGCCTTTATCCGCGACATCTGATCCAGATTTCCCGAGGCCTCTTTCACCCCGGTTATATTCTTACAATCCTGGGCAAGCCTGGCGATAGTTTCCGGCTCAATATTTACTCCCGTACGCGAGGCAATATTATAGAGTATAATCGGAATATGCACAGACTCCGCAATAGCCTTAAAATGCTCATACAGGCCTTTTTGCGTGGGCCGGTTATAATAAGGAGAGACCTGCAAAGACGCATCCGCGCCTGCCTTGGCCGCATGCCTAGTGAGCATGATGGCTTCTTCGGTAGAATTGGAACCTGTTCCCGCGATTACCGGGACTCTTTTTTTGGTCTGTTCAATGGTAATCTCGATAACCCGGTCGTGTTCAGCAAAAGACAGGGTTGCGGATTCCCCCGTGGTCCCGCAGGGCACAATACCCGAGGAGCCGTTTTTAATTTGGAAATCGATTAAATCCCTAAATTTTTTTTCGTCAACTTTGCCGTTTTTAAACGGCGTGACTATGGCTACGATTGAGCCTTTAAACATAATATTCTCCTTTGTAAACTACCCTCACCCGACCTTCCAGCCAGAGGTCCTTGAATTTATTTTTTTCTTTCTTAAAATATACCTTTAATACTTCGCCGCTTTTAGTATGGACATTGATACTACCGTGATCGGCAATCGCTAATCGGCAATGGGTAATTATGGCTGAGGCAACCGCGCCTGTGCCGCAGGCAAGGGTCTCATCCTCTACGCCCCGCTCATAAGTGCGGACGCTTATAGAATTGTTATTCAGGACTTCCACAAAGTCAACATTGGTTCCTGCCGGAGCAAATTCCTTATGATAGCGTATCTGCCTACCTAAATTAAAGACATCCATTTTCTCAAGGCCCGCTACAAAAATAACCGCATGCGGCACCCCCGTGTTGATAAAATTTATTCTCAGCGTTCTATTATTAATCTGAATAGGGATATTTAATTTTAAATTCTTGGGATCAGTTAATTTTATTTTTATGTTATCGCCTTTCGCTTGTCCCTGGATGATACCTGCCTTAGTTTCTATCTGAATATTTCTTTGGCCTATATATTTAACGATACAACGCGCGCCATTGCCGCACATTTCTGCCTCTGAGCCATCGGCGTTAAAGATGCGCATGCGGATATCTGCTTTTTTAGACTTCTCCAAAACCAATAATCCGTCGGCGCCAGTGCCGTTTTTTCTATCACAAATCTTCTGGGCTATAGTGGATAGTGGATAGTGGATAGTGGATAGTCTATTTTTCTGAATCACCGCAAAGTCATTACCCGAGGCGACCATTTTGGTAAACTTAATCTTCATCATATTGCTCTCTTAGGGACAGTCCCCTTGGTCTCAAGTAATCTCAACTGCGGGGACAGTCCCTACAAACCTAGTAAAAATGATGGGATTTCCTCGTTGCGCACCAGGTCTTGGTAACTCTCCCTTTTTCTAATTACAAATACCCTGTCTCTAACCACCAAAATCTCTTCGGCCCGACATCTGGAATTGTAATTACTAGACATGCTAAATCCGTAAGCCCCTGCTCCCATTATCGCTAAATAATCGCCTTCCTGGACTTTTGGCATCATTCTGTCTTTGGCAAAAAAATCTGCGCTTTCACAGATTGGCCCGACAATATCATATTTAGTCGTTGGTCGTTGGTCGTTGGTCGTTAGTAGTAAAATCTTATGATATGCATTGTAAAGAGCAGGTCGGATTAAATCATTCATCCCCGCATCTACAATGACAAATTTTTTCTTCGGGGTCTCTTTGATATACAAAACTTTTGTCACCAGAATTCCAGCATTACCTACGATGAACCTTCCCGGCTCGAGAATTATTTTCAGTTTCACTCTCTTTAATAAAGGCAATACCTTACGGGCAAATTTGGCCGCAGTCTGGGGTGTTTCTTTATCATAAATAATCCCCAACCCTCCGCCGATATTCAGGTATTCTAGTTTTATACCTTTCTTCTCTAATCCCTTGATGAAATGAACTACTTTGCTGATGGCCGCGACAAAGGGAGCGGACTCGGTGATCTGGGAGCCGATATGAATATGTATCCCCGTAATCCTTAAGTGCGAAAAGCCTTTGCGCATCAAGAGAATCTGCCTGGCGCTCTGGAAATCTATACCGAATTTATTGGTCAGGATCCCAGTGGTGATAAATTTATGGGTCTTGGGCTCTACATCCGGATTTATGCGGATAGCCACGCGTGTTGCTTTATTTAATCTCCTGGCAATACGGTTGATATTTTCCAGCTCCGAGATAGACTCGACGTTAAAGAATAAAATTCCTCGGCGTATCGCCTCTTCTATTTCGGCAGCAGTCTTTCCCACTGAGGCATAAACGATTTTTCTCGCCGGACAGCCTGCGCGGATAGCCCGGAATAACTCCCCTCCCGAAACAATATCTAACCCCGCGCCTTTATCTACCAGTGCTTTCAAGATGGCTAGATTGGAATTTGCCTTAAGCGAATAGCAAACCAGCGGTCTAATGGATTTAAAGGCATTCTCTAATTTAACAAAGTGGTCAATAAGAGTACGGTAGCTGTAGACATAAAGCGGCGTGCCGAATTTCCGGCTCAAGTCTTCTACTTTTACCTTCTCGCAATAAAGATGGTGATTCAGGAATTTGAATTCATGCATTTAGTCTCTTGCTCCAAACCTTAATTTGCCTTTCCACTAACCTTGGGCTTGTCCCGCCGGAGGAACCCTTTAGGCTCACCGAAGCCCAGGCATTCAATATCTTTTTTACATCCGGCCCCAGCTGCGGAGAATATTTTCTTAACTGGCTATTGCTCAATGCGGATATCTTCTTACCTTTATCCAGGCAATCCTTGACTATTCTGCCCACGATATCATGCGCCTGCCTATAGGAGAGGCCTTTTTTAATCAGGTATTCCACGATATCCACGGAAAATAAAGATTCATCCGTGAGTTTTAGCGCCACCGCCTCTTTTTCAATCACGATATTCTCAAATATCGCCATAAATATCTCCAGCATATCTTTAAGCGTGTCTATGGCGTCAAATAAAGGTGGCTTATCTAACTGTAAATCCCGGTTATAGGATAAAGGCAGCCCCTTCATCATAATTAAGACGCTTGAGAAATCTCCCTGAATTTTGCCTACCGAGCCCCGGATTAACTCCAAGACATCAGGATTTTTCTTGTGCGGCATAATGCTTGAGCCGGTGCAAAAAGAAAAATCAATGTCAATAAATGAAAATTCCTTGGTAGACCATAGAATTAAATCCTCGGCTATCCGGGAAAGATGCACGGCCAGTATGGATAATGCTGCCAGTACCTCAATAATAAAATCCCTGTCGCTGACGCTGTCAATGCTGTTTTCAGTAACCCTCTTAAAACCCAATTCTCTTTTTACAAACTCCCGGTCAATAGGCAGGCCCGTGCCGGAAAGCGCACCTGAACCTAGGGGCATAGAATCCGTTCTTTTGGCTGCATCGCTCAATCTGGCTTTATCCCTCTGGAGACTCTCGATATAAGCCAGGAGATGATGCGCCAGGAGGATGCACTGGGCTACCTGTAAATGGGTATAACCCGGGATGATTACTTTAGAATTCTTTTTGGCAAATCTCAAAACTGCCTTCTGCAATTCTGCGAGTAATTCTAAAAGATTGGTAATTTCATCTTTGATGTACATTCTGATATCTAAGGCGATCTGGTCATTTCTGGAGCGGGCAGTATGCAATTTATTTGCCACTTCCCCTATTTTCTGGGAAAGGGCGTCCTGGATATTGGAATGTATGTCCTCTGCCCTGGGGTCAAACTTAAATCTATTATTTTCTACCTCATTTAATATTTTCTTCAGGCCCTGGACGATGAGATTAGCGTCTCCAGGGGCGATGATCCTCTGTTTGCCTAGCATTTTGGCATGGGCGATACTGCCTAAGATATCATACTTGGCTAATCTTTTATCAAAAGATATACTCGAGGTAAATCTTTCCGTTAATGCGCTTGTCCGTTTGGGAAATCTAGTTCCCCATAATTTTTTCGCCATCACTACTCTCCTTTTGGCGTATCTCGCGCTCAATAGTTATCTTGCATAGTAGGGACAGTCCCCTAGGGTCTGGCTACGTTATAGCCCTGACGGGGACAGTCCCTACGGCTGTACTTATTTCCTGTATGGCATGCCCCAGATCTTGATAAAGCCTTCGGCTAATTGCGGGTTAAACTTATCCTCTTTGCCGTAGGTGCTCAATTCTTTTTTGTAAAGCGAGTGGGGAGACTTTCTAGCTACAGCCACGCAATTACCTTTAAATAGCTTTAACTTAATCGTACCGCTAACGTGTTCCTGCGTCGCCTGCACAAAGCCGTCCAGGGCTTTTTTCAAGGGAGAATACCAGAGTCCGTAATAAACCAGTTCCGCATATTTAAGCGAGATGGTCTCCTTAAAATGCGCTAACTCCCGGTCTAAGACCAAACTCTCTAATTCCTTGTGCGCAGTATAAAGAATAGTTGCCGCCGGTGCCTCATAAATCTCCCGTGATTTTATGCCCACTAACCTATTCTCCACCAAATCGCTTCTGCCTACGCCGTAAGTCCCTCCGATCTCATTAAGATGGGCAATCAGGTTCTTCAGTTTATAAGCCCGGCCATCCAGTTTTTTCGGCACACCCTTTTCAAAATAGACCTCAATATACTTTGGATAAGTAGAACTCCCCGAAGGACTCTTGGTAATCAAATAGGCGTCGTCAGGCGGCTCCTGAGCTAATTCCTCTAAAACTCCGGCCTCAATACTGATGCCCCAGAGATTTCTGTCGATACTGTAAGGTTTTTTCTTAGTCACGTCGATGGGTATATTATACATTTGGGCATATTCTATCTCTTCTTCCCGCGACTTGAATTCCCAGACTCTTACCGGCGCAAGAATTTCTAATTTCGGATCCAGGATGCCGACAGCAACTTCGAATCTCACCTGGTCATTGCCTTTTCCAGTGCAGCCATGGGCCACGGCATCGGCCTTCTCCTTATGCGCAATCTCTACCAGGTGCTTGGCAATCAACGGCCTTCCCAGGGCCGTGGCCAGAAGGTATTTTCCTTCGTAGACGGCATTTGCCTTTAATGTCGGGAGAATAAAATCCTGGACAAATTCATCCTGCAAATCCTGAATGTAGACCTGGGAAGCACCGGCGCTCAGTGCCCGATCTTTAATTCTTTCAAAGTCCTCGCCGCTAGATAAACCCTGGCCTAAGTCCGCTACAAAACAGATTACCTGCCAATCCTGCTCCTTAAGCCATCTGACGATACAAGAGGTGTCTAAACCGCCGGAATATGCTAAAACAACTTTTTTCATCATTCTCCTTTTTGGCTTAACTCGCTGGCAAACCGTATCTCGCTTGGGTTCGGGACAGTCCCCTTCCTCGCCAAAAGTAAGCGAGGGCTCGTCGGGGACAGTCCCTACTGCAGTAGTTTTATCAGAATTGCCTTCTGCACGTGCATCCTGTTTTCCGCCTGGTCAAAGACAATGGAATTAGGGCTATCCATGACACCGTCAGTAATTTCTTCGCCCCGGTGCGCAGGCAGACAATGCATAACCAGACAATTCTCTTTGGCTAATTTAACCAAATTAATATTGACCTGAAAATCCTTAAATATCTTTTTTCTCTCTTTGGCTTCTTTTTCCTGCCCCATACTTGCCCAGACATCAGTGTAGATCACATCCGCGCCTCTAACCGCAGCAAAGGGACTATGCAATAACTTCGCCTGGGACTCTCTTAAAGCCATTTTATCCGGGCCATAACCCTCTGGCGCAGCCACAACCATCGTCAGTTCAGTTTTCGCTGTAGCATAGAGTAGAGAATTACAAACATTATTACCATCGCCGACATAGGCCAGAGTCACGCCTTTTAAATTTTTAAACTTTTCTCTAATCGTATAAATATCGGCCAGGGCCTGGCAGGGATGCGAAAAATCCGAGAGGCCGTTTATCACCGGGATGCTTGCCGCCTGGGCCATCTCTAAAACATTCTTATGCTCAAATGTTCGTAAGACTATGGCATCAACGTATCTGGAGAGGGTTTTGGCTACATCCGCTATAGATTCTCTGACCCCTAAATTTATTTCGTGCGACGCCAGATAGATGGAGTTCCCCCCTAACTGATACATCCCCACCTCAAAAGAAACCCGCGTCCTGTTGGATGGCTTCTGAAAGATTAAAGCCAAGGTTTTGCCTGCTAAAGCGTTGCTAAATTTGGCCTTATCCTTCTTTAATTCATCCGTGAGTTCAAAGATATCTTTAATTTCTTGGGCACTTATGTCTTTAATCGAAATAAAATCTTTTTTCATGGCATCCTTTTGGATTATCTTGCTGGCAAACCGTATCTCGCATAGTAGGGACAGTCCCCTTAGGGTTGCTACGTTATAGCTCTGGCGGGGACAGTCCCTACTGCTTCGCTTAATATCTTTATTGCCTTATCAATTTCCTTTTTAGTGATATTCAATGCGGGCATTAATCTTAAGACGGTTTCGTGCGTACAGTTAATCAATAACCCTTTCTCTATACATTTTTCAACTATTGTCTTGCCTTCTATATTCAACTCCACCCCCGCCATTAAGCCGATACCCCTTACCTCTTTTATCAGGGAATACTTATTCTTTAAGTCATTGAGTTTTAAAAATAAATATTCACCCATCTTTTGGGCATTAGTCAGCAGTTTTTCTTTGTGGATGGCCCTCAGTACGCTCAGCGCTGCGCTGCAGATGACCGGCCCGCCCCCGAATGTTGAGGCGTGCATCCCCGGCTGCAGCGTATCTGCGATTTCTTTTTTTACGGCCATCGCTCCGATGGGCAATCCCCCGCCTAACGCCTTGGCCAGGGTCAGGATATCCGGGAAGATACCATAGTGCTGATAACAGAATAATTTTCCGGTCCTGCCTACTCCGGTCTGGACTTCATCAATGATTAAGAGCAAGTCTTTCTCATCGCAGAGCTTTCTCAAGCCCAGAACAAAATCTTTAGCGGCGACGTTAATTCCGCCTTCACCCTGAATCAATTCCAGCATTATCGCCACAGTCTTATCGTTCACCGCCGCTTTCACCGCTTCCAGGTCATTGAATCTGACAGTTTTAAACCCTTCTGGCAAGGGCGCAAACCCCTCCTGGTATTTCCTCTGTCCTGTGGCAGCCAGGGCCGCAAGAGTCCTTCCGTGGAATGAATCCAGAAAAGTAATTATTTCGTATCTGCCCTGCCCGATGGTTCGATTTCTCTCACCATCGGCGCTGAGCGTAGTCGAAGCGCCATACTTTCTGCTAAATTTTATTGCGCCTTCATTAGCCTCGGCTCCGGAATTACAAAAAAACACCTTGGCCGGGTAACCTAAGCCGTAAACCAATTCCCGGGCTAATTTTGCCTGCGGAAGATGATAATAATTATTGGCGATAAAAATTAATTTGGAAACCTGACTTCTTACTGCCTGCATCACCTTGGGATGGCAGTGGCCGAGGTTTCCTACGCCCCAGCCGGGGAAAAAATCCAGATAGACCTTATTGTGAATGTCCCAAAGTTTAGAGCCCTTGCCCTTGACAAACACCAAAGGCATCTTGGTGTAGGTGGGCATTATATAGTTTTTATAAGCCTCAAAAATTTCTTCGATCTTCATATTGAAATTTAATTCAAATATCAAAAACCAAATATCAAAAACACAAACCAAAAATTAAAAAGTTTTTTAAAAACATTTTTGGATTTTGATATGTATTTTTGATTTTTACATTTTAATTTTTGATTTTTACTTAACTATCTCCGTCCCTATTCCCTGGTCGGTAAATATCTCCAGGAGCAGACCATGGGGGGTACGGGCATCAATGATATGCGTTTTCTTCACCCCTCGGCTTAAGGCCTCAATGCAGGCCTTTACCTTAGGAATCATCCCCTGCTGAATAATATTCTCTCGCATTAGCCCCCTGGCTTCGGTGATGCTCAAGGTAGACAAAAACGAATGCGGGTCTTCGGGATTGCGCATAATCCCTTTTACGTTGGTCAATAAAACTAGTTTTTCTGCCTCCAGGGCCGCGGCTATACTGGCTGCTGCCTCGTCGGCATTCACGTTATAGGTCTTTCTGTCCGGACCTCTGCCCATCGGCAGAACTACCGGCACCCTATCTTTTTTTATTTGCTGCAGGAGCAGTTCGCTTTCTATACCTATGATGTGACCAACGAGCCCTAAGTCAATCTTGGCCTTCTTCTTCTCCACCCTGATACTCCCATCTCTGCCGTTTAGCCCTACTGCCTTAGCGCCTAATTCGGTTATTTCTTGGGTGATAGTATCATTCAAATTCTGCAATTCCTCGCCCACGAGTTCCAGTGTGGCCTCATCCGTTACCCGCATCCCCTCCACGAATTCGGTCTTCTTGCCGCTTTGGCGCAGGCGTTCGCTGATATTCGGGCCGCCGCCGTGGACCAGGACCGGCCTTAGGCCCATAAAATTCAAAAATACCAAATCCTCTAAGACCCCCCGCCTGATCTTTTCTTCGCCTAAAATGCTCCCGCCGTATTTTATGACGATTATTTTCTTGTGGAATTTCTTTATATAAGGCAGGGCCTCGATTAAGACTTCCGCCTTCCTGATCGCCTCTTCCATTTAATGAGCAGACAACTTACGGAGTGAAACGACGTAAGTTATAGCCCTCCTTTCTTAGTTGTTGATGCGTCTGCGAATTAATCCCGCCCTTTTGGACAGGTTATGCTTTGATTGCCTGTCTTGCCAAAAGGGCGGGGTAACTTCGCGCATATAAGTTATGTCGCCTCATCTTCAATAGCCAGCTCCATAACTTATGCGCTCAGTTATATTCCGCATTTATCTTGATATACTCGGGCGTCAAGTCAGAGGTATAAATCGTAGCCTCCGCACTTCCCATCCCGAGCGCTATCTCCACGTCTATTTCTTTCCTGCTCAAGGGGCTGACCTTTATTTTTAGCCGTTCTTCTCTTACGGCTATTCCGCTTGCGCCTATCGCGCAAACTATCCTTCCGAAATTCGGATTTTCGCCGTAAATAGCGGTCTTAAAAAGCAGGGAATTGGCAATGGCCAAGGCCGTCTTTCTTGCGTCTTTAAAATTCTTTGCGCCCCGGATCTTAATCCGGATAAATTTCGTTGCCCCTTCTGCGTCTTGCACTACTAATTTTGCCAACTCTAAACAGACTATCCCTAAGGCCCGGCTAAATTTGTTAAAATTCTTGCCTCCCTTAATTAAGACGTTTGCGGCCAGGCCATTTGCCAGGAGTATTACGCTGTCATTGGTGCTCATGCAGCCGTCTACCGTAATGCAATTAAAGGAATCCTCAAGACACAGGCTTAAGGCCTTAGCCAATACGCCTTGGGCGATATGGGCATCGGTCAGAATAAAGACGAGCATCGTCGCAAGATTCGGCGCAATCATCCCCGCACCCTTGGCAATCCCACAGATGGTAATTGTCTTTGCGCCGAGATTAAATTTTACCGTAATTCCTTTGCTGGAGGTATCTGTAGTCATAATTGCCTTTTGGACTCTCTTCATTCCGGAAACTGAAAGGCCTTTTACCAACAAAGGTATCGCCTTTTTAATCTTAAGCAACGGCAATCTCCTGCCAATAATACCGGTGGAATTGACTAAAACCGATGATTTTTTTAAGCGCAAAAATTTTGCCGTTATTTTAGCGGTCTCTGCGGCATCTTTCAGGCCGAGATTCCCGGTAAAGGCATTAGCATTACCGCTATTTACAATGATGGCCTGAAAATTTTTATTTGCCCGAAGATATCTCTGGCTTAATTTTATCGGCGCAGCCTGAATTTTATTCGTAGTGAAACCTGCTGCGGCCTGGGCCGGCAAATCCGAATAAAGCAAAGCCAGGTCTAATTTTCCCGACCTTTTTATTCCGCAGGATACCGCATTTACCTTGAATCCTAAGGGTAAGATGGCTTTCTTATATACCTTCATCCCTCGACTCCTTTCAGTCGTGCTTCGATTACACTCAGCACGATGGTGAGCAAGCAAAGCGCGTCGAACCATCGTTCGGGATGACCCTAAAGCGCATTTTGTCGAATGGGTCATAGCAATCCTGCATATTCGGGGAAATTATACATAATATTCATATTCTGCACTGCCTGTCCGGAAGCGCCCTTTAAAAGATTATCTATCGCCGCCACGACGATTATCTTCTCGCTATCTTCTTTGATGGCAATATCGCAGAAATTTGTATGCGCTACGTCTTTAAGTTTTGGAAAATCTTGCTCTTCCCTAATTCTTACAAACGGTTCTTTGTGGTAAAATTTTCTGTATAAAGTAATTAATTTTTGATTTTTGATGGTTCGACTGCGCTCACCATCAACCCTGAGCGAAGTCGAAGGGTTGATTTTTGATTTTTCTTAGCATATACTGTCGCTAAGATCCCTCTATTTACTGGCAGTAAATGCGGCACAAAGGTAACCTTTATTTTTTTGCCGGCCAACCGGGAAAGCTCCTGGTTTATTTCCGGGGTATGCTGGTGTACACCGACCTTATAGGCCTTAAAATCCTCGTTGACCTCGCTGAATAAAAAGGCCTCCGCGGTCTTTCTTCCCGCTCCGGTGACGCCGGATTTAGCGTCGATGATAATAGAATTTACATCCGCTAAACCAAAGGCCACCAGCGGCGCCAGGGCCAAGATGCTTACCGTCGGATAACAGCCGGGGTTGGCAATTAGTTTAGCCTTCTTAATCTTAACTCTATAAAGCTCGGGCAAACCGTAAACCGCATCAGGCAAATGCGCCTTGTCTCTATGCTTGGTATGATAATATTCTGCATAAATTTTCGTATCCTTGAGCCTATAGTCGGCGCTTAAGTCTATGACCTTTTTGCCTGCCTTTAACAATTTCGGCGCAATATCCATAGAGACAGTATGCGGTAAAGCCAGAAATACCAAATCGCAGATAGCGGTAATCTCTTGTATCTGTGGTTCTTTACAGATAAGCTCAATCCTGCCTTTAAACTTAGGGAATATAGACGAGATGGGTTGCGCTTTAGCTATCTTTGCCGAAATATGGGTTATCCGCACCTCGGGGTGCCTTAAGAGAATATCTATCAATTCCTCGCCAGCGTAACCGGTGGCACCGACAATACCTAGGTTTAACATCTTCTACTCCTTTACTTTCGTAAACATCATCTTAGATTAAAAAAACTGCCGCGTCAAGCATTTTCTCCGTCGGATAACCGACGCAAATAATGAATTATTTTCGGTTATCGCTTTTAGCAGGTCCTACCCAGCCATCTTAGTAGCGTCTGCCAAGGCATCTTTCTCGCGGCACCGCTTGCCGCGCCCCAGCGTGGCGCGGCGGCGCTTCTAAGAAGTTCTCGCTCTCGCCTGTTCCTTTAGCGGGGGCGAACCGTGCCCGCTCGAACTTCTAAAGATGCCGCTTTAAAACATGCCTCGTCAGCCGCTAGCGGGTGGCTTGGGTGTTTTCGAGCAGCATGTATTTTGTGCAAGCGGCCAGGGTGCCCCTCGCAAAGGTTGTCTTGGCGAGCGAGCACAAAATCTCAAGCGAGCATTTCCTCGGTGGGGAAATGGAGCGGTGCTGCGAGGAAATACCCAAGACAGGACCCGCTAGCTCGCTCGAGCAACTCGAAGGCCATCTATACAAACAAAAAATCCCGCTTTTTTCCAGCGGGATTATTTTTGAATTTTGAATTTTGAATTTACATACTACCTCTTTGTCCACTGGAAGCGCTTACGTGCGCCCTTTTGCCCGTACTTCTTGCGTTCCTTGGCGCGCGGATCGCGGGTCAGGAAGCTATTTTTGCGCAAAAGGTCCTTCAGCCCCGGCTCTGCCTTTACCAAGGCACGCGAAATGCCCAGACGCAAAGCACCGGCCTGGCCAGTAAGGCCTCCACCCCTAATGTTACCTATAATATCATATTTATTTAAGCTATTCGTCATATCTAATGGCTGTTTTATAATGATTCTGTCTGTTTCTCTCAAAAAATATTTTTCATAAGGCCGCCGGTTGACCTCAATATTACCTGTTCCGGCTATCAGCTGCACTCTGGCTACGGCGTCTTTTCTTCTTCCTACTGCCGTATATTTAACCGCCTCGCTCATTTTGATCATCCCTCAATAACCGTCGGATTCTGGGCTTTGTGCAAATGCTGCTCATCGGCATAAACCTTTAATTTCTTAATCAGCCTTCTCCCTAAAGGTCCGCCAGGCAACATCCGCTGCACGGCCAGCTTCACCACCGTCGCGGGCTTATCTTTTAACAGGTGATACAAATACACTTCTCTTAATCCCCCGGGGTATCCGGAATAACGGCGGTAGACTTTATTCCTTAGTTTCCTTCCGCTAACCCTAATTTTGGCAGCATTAATCACCACCACATTGTCGCCGGTATCCAGATGAGGGCTAAAGATAGCCTTGTGTTTGCCTCTTAAAAGCACGGCTACCTTAGTGGCTAGCCGACCGAGAATTTTGTCCTTGGCATCCACCAGATACCACCGCCTCTTTATCTCCTCTTTTTTGGCTACGTAGGTCTTATACATAGGAACAAAAAGTATAACATATTTTTAAGATTAGTCAAATAAATTTTCCCTTAGTATTTAACCTGTAAAAGGTAAAGCCCACCAGGAGGGACTGTCGGACCGGCGAGTCTCCTGTCTTGGGCAGCCAGAATTTTACTTAAACTACCTTTGGGAAGCTTGCCTCTTCCTATCTCAATAAGCGTACCGACGATATTGCGCACCATATTATATAAAAACCCGTTGCCTTCAATATCTATATTTATCCTCTCGCCGTCTTTTCTAATGCCCAGCCGCCTGAGCGTACGCACTGCATCCCTTGCCCTCTTGTCACTCGCCTGAAAGGAAGCGAAATTGTGCTTACCCAACAAAACCCTTGCTTCCTGCCGCATCAGCCTGATATTCAACGAATGGCGATAGAAATAGACCCGGTTTCTCAATAGTGGCGAAGGATAGGCGCGGTTGAGGATGATGTAGCGATAGACTTTTGACTTGGCTGCAAAACGGCTGTGAAAATCGGGGTCGGCCTCCTCAATTTTAACCACGGCAATATCGCCGGGTAGATTTCCGTTTAAGGCCCAGCGTAATTTATCCCGAGGCACCCTGCTCTTGGTCTTAAAATTCGCCACCTGCCCCAAGGCATGAACGCCAGCGTCAGTCCTGCCGGAAACCACCAGCCTTATTTTTTCTTGAAGAATTTTCTGGAGGGCTTTTTCTACTGCTGCCTGGATGGTCTTGGCTGAACGCTGCCTGCTTCCCGCTGAACGCTGATGCTGAACTTGCCATCCAGAATAGCGCGTACCGTCGTATTCTAATGTGATTTTGAGATTACGCATTCCGCTATCTGAATAGCGTTTGTGGCAGCGCCTTTACGTAGGTTATCCGCCACCACCCAGAGCCAGAGGCCGTTCTTAATCAAGGGGTCCTTACGGATACGCCCTACGAAAGTCTCATCCTTACCCTCGACGTCTTTGGGCATAGGGTAAAGATTTTTCTTGGGGTCATCAAGCACAACCACACCCGGCGCTTTCGCTAAGATTGCTCTAGCCTTATCCGGACTAAGGGGTTTTTTGGTCTCAATATAGACCGACTCACAATGCCCGGTCCTTACTGGAACGCGTACACAAGTCGCGGAGATTTTGATTTTCTGGTCGTGCATAATCTTGTGGGTTTCTTTGACCAATTTCCACTCTTCGCCAGTATAATCGCCTTCGGCAAAACTGCCTATCTGCGGAAAGACATTATAAGCCAACTGTTGCGGCAAGAATCTTTCCTGATATCCTGATATCCTGATATCCTGATATCCTGACTTATTTAACTCCATCATCTCATACTTAAGCTGTTCCACCGCAGCCCGACCTGCGCCAGATGCTGCCTGTAGGGTAGTGACAATAATTCTCTTGATGCCGAATTTCTGGTAAATCGGCCATAAAGCCACAACCATCTGGATGGTAGAGCAATTGGGATTAGCGATAATACCCTGGTGTCTTTTTATATCCTGCGGATTTACCTCCGGTACCACTAAGGGTACTTTGGGATCCATCCTAAAATCTGCGCCATTGTCAATGACTACCGCGCCTCTTTTTATCGCCTCGCGAGCATAAGTTACAGCTGCGCCCTTCTCTCCTTCGGTTCCGGCAAATAAGGCAATGTCTATCCCTTTAAAACTCTCGGGAGAAATCGATTGCACAGAATAATTCTGCCCATCTACGGTAATATCTCTGGCTGAGCGCGCAAAAGCGCGCAGTTCTCCTACGGGAAAATTGCGCTGCCGTAAAACCCGCAGCATCTCAATCCCTACCGCCCCGACACCGACTACACAGACATTATATTTTTTCATATAACTTCCCTTTTAGCTTATCTCGCATTCAAGCCGTATCTTGCTTGGGTTCGGGACAGTCCCGACTTCCGAAAGACCCGGTCTTACTACTCTCATTGGATACTTGCAAGACCGGGTCTTGGGTTCCCAAGGACAGTCCCTGCTGCTATAGTTGTTCTACAACTAAATCTCCTACTTCCTGAGTTGAATAACCCATCTTGCCGGCAGCCAGGGATTTTAATTTTTTCTGCACCACTTTTATCACCGCATTCTCCACTGCCTCCGCGGCCTTCTCTTCACCTAAATTTTCCAAAAGCATCCCGACGGCGCAAATCGCTGCTAAGGGATTAATTACATTCTTACCTGTATATTTAGGCGCGCTTCCGCCGATAGGCTCAAACATAGATACGCCTTGAGGGTTAATATTGCCGCCGGCAGCAATACCCATTCCACCCTGAATCATTGCGCCCAAGTCCGTAATAATATCCCCGAACATATTATCCGTAACAATCACATCAAACCATTCGGGATTTTTTAAGAACCACATCGTGGTCGCGTCAACATGCGCGTAATCTGTGGTGATATCCGGATAATCTTTCGCTACCTCGTTAAAAGTCCTCTGCCACAAATCCCAGGCGAAGGTTAAGACATTGGTCTTGCCGCAGAGGGTAAGTTTTTTCTTTTTATTGCGCTTGCGGCAATATTCAAAGGCATAGCGGATGCAACGCTCCACGCCCTTACGCGTATTATAAGAAATCTGTATGGCCACTTCATCCGGCGTGCCT
>CAZKSS010000009.1:11073-21540 GCA_964555545.1 uncultured Planctomycetales bacterium | reverse complement strand
AGGTGAGTTAACTCAATCCCTGGCAAAACCTTTATGGGGAATCTCTTCGGCCAGCACCGAGAGAATTCTAAGATTGAATCGCAGGTCGACTCGATGTTGCTGTAATCAACGTGGTCGGTTATAGCAATTGTCTTGTAGCCAAGCGTAAAATAGCGCACTGCTACTTCAGAAGGTAACAATGCACCGTCGCTTAATAGAGAGTGGCAGTGAAGATTGTACATCTATTTTAGGGACACTCTTCTTTGGCGCCCCTGGGAGGAATTGAACCCCCAACACATGGCTTAGGAAGCCACTGCTCTATCCATTTGAGCTACAGGGGCAGGCCTAATACTTTATTAAAGAAAAGAGCGGATAATCTTTTAGTTTTTCTCTGCCTTCCAAGCCAGTCAATTCAATCAAAAAGGCAATCCCTACTATCCTGCCCTGTAACTGCCTGACTAAATCCGTCACTGCCTTTACCGTCCCGCCGGTAGCCAGCAAGTCATCTACGATCAAGACCCGGTCTTGCGGCTTAATCGCGTCGTGGTGTATCTGTAAGGTGTCGGTGCCGTATTCCAACTCGTAGGTTGCGCAATTGGTTTTCCAGGGAAGTTTCCCTGGCTTACGCACCGGCACAAAACCCGCGCCCAGTTGATGCGCTACGATACCCCCTAAAATAAAACCCCTGGCCTCTACCGCTACTACGATATCTATCTTCTTATCTTTATATTCTGCAACCAGACTATCCACCGCAGATTTAAATGCCTTCTTGTCTTTTAATAAAGTGGTTATATCTCTAAATAATATACCGGGTTTGGGAAAGTCGGGAATATCCCGAATGTAGTTTTTTAACTCTGCCTTTATCTTTTCCATCTTCTCCTCTTATAATTCCTTTTCCTGCTCTTGGACGAATTTCTTCAGTTTCCTTAAGGCAGTCTCTTCTATCTGGCGCACCCGCTCCCGCGAAACCCCCAGTTTCCTGGCGACCTCAGCCAGCGTATGCGGATGTTTATCCGCCAGTCCGAAACGCATGTCCAGGATCTCCTTCTCACGGTCGGTCATCAGCCCCATCAGATTATCCACCCGCTCTTTATCCAGTAGGTGTTCAATCTCGCTGTCCGGCAGGATACTGGCCTCATTTTCAATTAAATCCATAATCTCGCTTTCGCTCTCTTCCCCTACCGGAGCATCCAGCGAAGAAGTAGTGGTGGCAAGCCAAAACCTAATCTGCTCTCTTTTGTCTTTGGACAACTTCATCCTCTTGGCAATTTCCTCGTCGGTAGGCGCGCGTTTTAATCTGTGTGCCAGACGCTCCCTGGTCTTTTTCCATTTGCTGATCAGTTCGTTCATATAAACCGGCACGCGGATCATCTTGCCCTGCTCGGAAATTGAGCGCGTGATCCCCTGGCGGATCCACCAGGCAGCATAAGTAGAAAAACGATACCCCTTGCGCGGATTAAATTTATCCACTGCCTTCATCAGGCCGAGGTTGCCTTCTTCAATTAAATCCAAAAGGGGAATCCCCAGATACATATACCTTTTGGCAATGTTGATCACCAGGCGCAGGTTCGCCTGAATCATTTTTTTCCTGGAGCGCTCGTCCCCTTTTTTAATTTTACGGCTGAGTTCTATTTCTTCTTTCGCGGTTAATAAAGGAGTGGTGCGGACTTCCTTCAAGTATGTTTTTAAGGCTTCCATTTCCTCGCTCCGCTCGGATAGTCCACAGTCGATAGTCCACAGTCCATAGACTATTATGGACTGTGGACCGTGGACTATGGACTAACTGGTCATTTTTTTATTCTCTCTTTAAGCACAGCCTGGGCAGCGGCCAGTTTAGCAATCGGAACCCGAAAGGGCGAACAACTCACATAGTCCATCCCTACCCGATGGCAAAATTCTACAGAACGCGGCTCGCCGCCATGCTCGCCGCAGATGCCCACTTCCAAATCTTTGCGCGCCTTGCGCCCGCGCTCGATGCCCATCTTGATTAATTCCCCGATTCCTTCCTGGTCAAGGGACTGAAAAGGGTCTTCCGGAAGGATGCCTTTCTTCAGATAGTCAGACAGGAATCCGCCGATATCGTCGCGCGAAAAACCAAAGCCCATCTGGGTGAGGTCGTTGGTGCCAAAGGAAAAGAATTGCGCGACCTGCGCTAATTTCCCGGCTACCACGCAGGCGCGGGGAATTTCTATCATCGTACCGAAGAGATATCTGATGCCTTTTAGGTTGTATTTTCTCAGGACCTCCGCGTAAACCTGTCTGGCGATGTCTAACTGGTTATTGAGTTCTTTTACCTCGCCGACCACCGGAATCATAATTTCAGGATACGGGTGCTTGCCTTCCTTTAATAGTTCCGCGGCGGCCTCAAAGATGGCGCGGATCTGCATGGCGCTGACCTCAGGATAGGTTACACCTAAGCGCACTCCGCGGTGGCCCATCATCGGGTTAGACTCGTGCAGGTCTTCGGCGCGCTTGGCTAATTCTTCCATAGTGATATTTAGGTCTTTGGCGAGCTGCTCTAATTTGCTTTTTTCGCGCGGGACAAACTCATGTAACGGCGGGTCCAACAAACGGATGACCACTGGCAGACCATCCATGGCCTCTAGGGTGCCTTTAATATCTTTCTTTACATAAGGAAATAATTCGTCCAGCGCCTTTTTTCTCTCGGCTTCGGTTTTAGAAATAATCATTTTGCGCAGGAGAAAGAGTGGCGCATCCGAGCCCTTGCCATAAAACATATGCTCGGTGCGGAATAATCCGATGCCTTCCGCGCCGAAAAGCCTGGCCTTGGCAGCATCTTCCGGCGTATCGGCATTGGTGCGGATACCCAATTTCTTAATCTGCCCGCAGATTTTTAAAAACTCACGCAATAATTTATTTTCCTCGCTAGCATCCATCATCGGCAATTGGCCGACATAGACATTGCCCTTGGTGCCGTTTAAGGTAATCCAGTCGCCCTCTTTTAAGGTTTTGCCGTTGACATGGACTTCTTTGTTTTCAATCTGTAGAGCACCGCAACCGACAATGCAGCACTTGCCCCAGCCGCGGGCTACTAAGGCCGCATGAGAAGTCATCCCGCCGCGGGCAGTGAGAATTGCCTGGGCTGCGCGCATACCCTCCACGTCTTCGGGATTAGTTTCTTCGCGCACCAAAATCACCTGCTTGCCCTGTTTTGCCTCTGCCACCGCGTCATTGGCAGTAAAGACAATCTGGCCAGTGGCGCCGCCAGGGCCCGCGGGCAGGCCTTTGGCCAGAGGCTTAAGTTTCATCTCCGCCTGGGGGTCAATAATCGGATGGAGCAATTCATCTAATTGCGCCGGGGTCACGCGCATGACTACCTCTTCTTTTTTAATTAATTTTTCCCGGAGCATATCCATACTCATGCGCACTGCCGCCGGGCCATTACGTTTTCCCACGCGGCACTGCAGCATAAACAAGCGCCCTTTTTCAATGGTGAACTCAATATCCTGCATATCGCGGTAATGCTTCTCTAAGCGCCCCTGGATATCAAAGAATTCCTGATAAATAGCCGGCATGGTTTTCTCTAAGGTAGGCAACTCTTTATTGTGTTCTGACTGCGAATACTTATTGATCGGCGCAGGGGTGCGGATACCTGCCACCACGTCTTCGCCCTGGGCATTAATCAGGTATTCTCCGTAGAAATTATTTTCGCCGTTTCCGGGGTTGCGCGTAAAAGCCACTCCCGTGGCAGAGGTCTCACCCATATTTCCGAAAACCATGGTCTGTACGGTTACCGCCGTCCCCCAGTCATCAGGGATGCCTTCAATCTTGCGGTAACTTACTGCGCGCTTGCCATTCCAAGAGGCAAATACTGCGCCGATCCCGCCCCACAACTGCTCCCTGGGCTCATCAGGAAATTCCTGGCCTAAGACTTCCTTGATTTTTACCTTAAATTGCGCGCAGAGTTTCTTTAAGTCATCCGCAGTCAGCTCGGTGTCGCTCTGGTAGCCCTGGGACTTCTTCATTTGCTCCATCATCTGCTCTAACTGCTTGCGGATACCTAGATCATCCTTGGGCTCAATGGTTCGACTTCGCTCACCATTGACCCTGAGCGTAGTCGAAGGGTCAATGCCGGCGGCCTTTTCCATGACCACGTCGGAATACATCACGATGAGCCGACGATAGGCATCATAAACAAAACGCGTATTTCCGCCGCTCTGTTTGATTAGGCCGGGGATAGACTCTTCTGTCAAACCGATGTTTAAGACCGTCTCCATCATCCCGGGCATGGACTTACGCGCTCCCGAACGTACCGAAACTAAGAGGGGATTATCGGGATCGCCGAATTTCCTTGCCATCAGCTGCTCAACTTTTTTTAGGGCCCGCTCTACTTCTTCTTTTAATCCTTTGGGATAGGTCTTTCTATTTTTATAATAATATGTACAAACCTCGGTGGTAATAGTAAATCCCGGCGGAACCGGGAGTCTTAAGTTTTTGTGGCCGGCCATTTCCGCTAAATTTGCGCCTTTACCACCCAAGAGATTCTTCATACCTTCATTGCCGTCTGCTTTACCTCCGCCAAAGCTGTAAACGTATTTTCTTGTTGCCATTTCTTTTAAAACCCTTCCTTTCTGGTTAAATAAGTTTGTGAAAGAGATAATCTTTAAGCCTACCGAGGGAAATCCTCTCCTGTTGCATCGTGTCCCTCTCGCGCACAGTAACCTGCTTGTCTTCTAACGACTGTACATCCACGGTGACGCAATAGAGTGTCCCCACCTCATCCTGCCGGCGATAGAGTTTGCCGATGGCGCCGGTATCGTCATAGACACAGACAAAGGCCTGCTTTAAATCCGCGGCGATTTTCTTGGCCATCTCCACTATCTCCGGCCGGTTTCTTAAGAGCGGCAACACCGCAACTTTGGTAGGGGCTAAATCTCTGTGTAATTTTAGAACGACGCGCGTATCCTCCTTTACCTTCTCTTCATGATAGGCATCCACTAAAAAGGCCAAAACACTTCTATCCACGCCGCCTGAGGGCTCAATGATATAGGGATAAAACCTCTGTTTGGTACTGTCGTCAAAATACTTCAGGTCTTTGCCGCTATATTCGGCGTGCTGCTTCAGGTCAAAGTCCGTGCGGTTGGCAATGCCTTCGAGTTCGCTCCATCCGAAAGGAAAATTATATTCTATGTCTGTACAGGCCAAGGCATAGTGGGCGAGTTCATCTTTGCCGTGCGGCCGTTTCCTTAAATTCTCTTTTTTTATCCCCAGGTCCAGATACCAATTAAAACGCGACTCAATCCATTCTGCTAATTTTTTGTCCGCGTCTTTGGGAGGCAGGAAATACTCAATTTCCATCTGTTCAAATTCCCGGGTGCGGAAGGTAAAATTTCCGGGGGTGATTTCATTACGGAAGGCCTTACCGATCTGGGCCAGGCCAAAAGGAAGTTTGGGGTGCTTGGTGTCCAGGATATTCAGGAAATTGACAAACATACCCTGGGCGGTCTCCGGACGTAAGTAGACCTTCTGGGCAGTATCTTTTACAGTCCCTAATAAAGTCTCAAGCATTAAATTGGCAAAACTTTTAACGTGGCCAGAGGCCTCCCAGACCTTAGGATGCATCAAAATTGCGGCATCCATGCCGTAAACATCATCGCGGGCATAGACATTGGCCTTCCACCAGGCCTGTTTGACATTATTTTTTAGTTCTACGCCAAAAGGCCCGTAATCCCAGGTATTGGCCAGTCCTCCATAAATCTCCGAGGAGGGAAAAATAAAACCCCGGCGCTTACATAAAGAAACAATTTTCTCCATTAAATCTGCCATAAATTTTTATAATAACATAATTTCTAACAGGGTCAAGATTTATTCACGGTGGAAATAATCGCTAAGACTCTAGATAAATCCAAGGTCGCCCCGGCGTCTTTTATATAGACCTTAAAGAAATTCCCCTGCTTATCGATGATGTTGCAATCAAAATAATTCTCTTTTTTGCCCAGGTTGTAGTTAATAAAGCCCCTCTTATCGCCGCTGGTAAACCTGACCATGTTCACGCCCTCGCCGTTACCCAGGTCTGGGATAAAAATGCTCTTCATAATCACAAAGAAGGTATCTGCCAGGCCGTTAACTTTATCCGTACGGGCATACATCGTACGGCGGATAAAATCATAATCGTCTTTGCTGCCTTTCTTGCTAAAGCGGGGAAATAAGCCGGCAAAAAAATTCGGCTTTTCATAAAGCAGGTAGACTACTTGTCTGGCATTTGGTTTACGCCATTTTTTATAGGAGGCCTTCTTCATCTCTCCCCTGACTGCCGTGAATCCACTGGGCAAAGATATTTTTATCTCCGGAAAAACATAAGGCACTAATTGCGCCACAAACTGCGCGTTAATATTAGGAGTGATTATATTCTCGGAAGGTTCCCGGCACAATATAGGTATCTGGTGGCAAGTACCGATACCGAGCTCAATATACGCCCTTAAAATAGCGCTCTTGCCGAAAGTAGCCAAAAAGGCCACGGCAACGATAAAGGCCAAGGTTAGATAAATATTTTTTATTATTTTTTCCCGCATAGTTTCTTCAGTTCTTCTGCTTTGATCTTAAAACTGTGTTCCGGGGCAGGAAATTTTTCCTCTACTATTTCAGCAATATATTCTTTTATGGCTTTTTCAATGAGCGGCGAAAGATTTGCGTACCTCTTGACGAATTTAGGGGTGTAACGTTGGAATAACCCGAGCATGTCGTGCACCACCAGGACCTGGCCGTCGCAGTGAACACCGGCTCCGATGCCGATAGTGGGGATCTTTATCTTTTGGGTAATCATTTCGGCAATCTTATCCGGCACGCACTCCAGCACCACAGCAAAGCAACCGAGTTTCTCTAATTCTAGGGCCTGGTCAATCAGGCGGCTCGCCGCCTGGGCGTCACTGCCCTGCACCTTAAAACCGCCTAATTTATCCGCGGTCTGGGGCGTCAGGCCGATGTGCGCCATTACTGGTATCCCAGCCTGAATAATTTTTGCGGTTACCTCCAGACACTTCTGGAACCATTCTAATTTTACCGCGCCGCAATGCGCCTCATCAATAAAGCGCCGGGCGTTTCTTACCGCCTCCTCCGCATGGACCTGATATGACTCATAGGGCATATCGCCGATGACTAAGGCGTGCTGCACAGCCCGGGTCACGGCTTTGGCGTGGTGTAGCATTTCCGTCATCCCGACCTGCGTGGTAGAATCCAGGCCCAAGACGACATTGGCCAGCGAATCTCCGACGAGAATCAGGTCAATGCCGGCCTTATCCTCTAGAACCGCCAAAGGATAGTCGTAGGCCGTCAGCATCGTAATTTTGCGCTTATTTTTCAGGCCTAAAATATCCGGGATAGTAATCTTATGCTCTCTATTAGTCATAACCGTATTTTTTAATAAACCACTTTTTAACTACCTGAACCAAAGCCAAATAAGTCGTCACTATAAAAAATAAGATCGCAAAATATAAAGGCGGGAGGGTTACAAATCCGAAAGGTTTAGCTAAAGGAGAAAAAGGAATAACTATCCCCGCCGTCACTATGAAAATTGAGGTTAAAATTAAGAACCTGCTAGGTCTACTTTCCAGAAATGGAATTTTCCCGGTGCGGATGATATGGATAACCAGCGTCTGGGTGCATAACGATTCTACGAACCATCCAGTATGGAACAATGACGCTGAGGCATGAAAAATAAATAACATCACGCCATAGGTCAGAAAGTCATATAGGGAACTAATCGGTCCGATAATGACCATGAATTTCTTGATATATCCAACATTCCAGGGTCTGGGCGCGGTCAGATATTCTTTATCCACTTCGTCCGTAGGAATGGCTACCTGGGATAAATCGTAAAGGAAATTATTCAGAAGTATTTGAATGGGCAACATCGGTAGGAAAGGTAAAAACATACTTCCACCAGTCATGCTAAACATATTCCCAAAATTTGAACTGGAACCCATCTTGATGTATTTGACAATATTGCCAAAGGTTTTTCTACCTTCAATAACCCCGTCTTTAAGCACCATCAAGCTTTTTTTAAGCAGAATTATATCCGCGGATTCCTTGGCAATATCTACGGCATTATTTACCGAGATTCCTACATCTGAAGTTTTTAAGGCCAGGGCATCGTTTATCCCGTCTCCTAAGTAACCCACAATATGTTTATTTTCATGCAGGGCGCGAATTACCCTTTCCTTTTGCAAGGGCGAAAGACGGGCAAAGACATTGGTGGTCTTCACTAATTCCTGCAGCGCCAAATCAGTTAATTTATCTATCTTATCGCCTGTAACCAGGCCTTTGACATCAAGGCCAACCTCGCTACAGATCTTTTTAGTCACCAATTCATTATCGCCGGTCAGGACCTTAAATTCTATACCAAGTTTTGCCAAGGCCTGGATTGCACTTTTTACCGTCGGCTTGGGTGGATCAAGAAATGCCGCATAACCTTTAAGCACTAAATCTTTCTCATCATCCTTGGAATATACATCCCTTTTGTTATCTATATCTTTATAGGCCACTGCCAGAACCCTAAAACCCTCCGCGCTTAGGTTATCGTATTCCTCCTTTAAGTCTGAAAGGATAAGATCCTCTATGTCTAATATTTCGCCGTCTAATTCATATCTCGTGCACCTTTTGAATATCTCCTCGGGGGCGCCCTTAGAAATAATCCTGTGCTTTCCATCAGTTTCTACTACTACAGACATAATCTTCCTTGAGAAATCGAATGGTATTTCGTCAATTTTTTTAAATTGCCCAAGCATTAACTTTTCATGTTTTAGAATAGCCCGATCTAAAAGATTTTTTAAGCCTGTCTGATAAAAACTATTGATGTAGGCGAAGCGCAAGACATCATCATCCTCTTTTCTGACTACGTCACAATGTTTCTCCAGGATTATTTTATCCATGGTTAAGGTGCCGGTTTTATCCGTACAAAGTACGTCCATCGCGCCGAAATTCTGTATAGAGTTTAGACGTTTGACAATCACTTGCTTTTTAGACATTGCAATTGCGCCTTTAGAAAGATTTATTGCCACTAACATCGGAAGCATCTCAGGCGTAAGACCCACCGCTACACCTAAGGAAAAAAGCAGCGATTCGATAAAGTTTCCGCGGCGTAAAAAATTAATACCAAAAATAAACAGAACCATAAAGAGCATAGCGCGAATCATCAGCCAAGTAAATTTATATACCCCTTTATCAAAACTAGTTTCTATCCTCATCGTGGCAAGTCGGCGGGAAAGTTCGCCGAACTGGGTAGAGATGCCAGTTCTTATAACCAATCCCAGGGCAGTGCCGCTGACCACGCTTGATCCCATAAAAGCGATGTTACGCAGTTCCGAGATTGAGCCATTTTTGGCCTGTATAGGCTCAGCCACTTTTTCTATAGGGAACGACTCTCCAGTTAGAGATGCCTGGTTGATAAATAAATCTTTGCAAGAGATAATTCTTAAGTCCGCTGGAATCATATCTCCGGCAAATAAGTCTACAATATCGCCGGGAACAACCTCCCTCATTTTTATTTCTTTGGGCTTTCCGTTACGATAAATAGTCGCGGTTGCCCGAACCATTTCGCTGAGTTTTTCTACTTCCTTACCTGCGCGATACTCTTGCGCAAAAGAAAGAAAGACGCTCATCACCGCCATCAAAGAAACTAAGAGTGCGCTAATCCTCTCTCCGAAAAATAGCGAAAATGCTCCGATGATTAAAAGGACGATAACTAGAGGATTAAGAAACTTGGAAAGGATTTGTCTAAGAATCGTCCTTTTCTTTTTTTTGGCAGGCTCATTAAAACCGTAATCTTGAAGCCGTTTTTTGGCTTCTTGTTTGCTAAGCCCTCTTTCAGAAGTATTCAGTTTTTTAAAAACGATATCTATAGTAGAACCAATATAATCAGGGTCCCAAACTTGAGATTTATGATTATTACTCACTTTAGATTTATTATTTTTTAAATCGTATAATTGCGTGGGCATCTTTTAGTAACCTGAACTCTTTTCTTCGATTATTTTTACTTTGGTTCCGGAAAATTTTTTAGCTAATTTCTCGCCTTTATCTTTGCCTAAAACAAATATGGAGGTTGCCAGGGCATCACTAGTTAAACCATCCGGCGCAATTACAGTTACTGAAACCAGCCCTGAATCTGCAGGATATCCTGTTTTGGGATTAAAGATATGCGCATAGCGCTTGTGTCGATGGAAAAAATATTGTTCGTAATCACCGGACGTGGCCACGGCCTTATCTTTTAAGGTCAAATAATCCGTAAAGCCTTGACTCCGCGGATTTCTGATAGCGATTTTCCAGCCTCGTCCAAATCTATCTCCCAGGGCGTAGATCTGCCCCCCGGCATTGATCAGGCAACTCCTGATACCTGCGGCTTTTAATTTCTTTACCGCGCAGTCAACCGCGTAACCCTTGGCAATCGCGCCTAAATCTATGCGCATACCCTGAACACTAAATTTTACCACACTATCTTTATCATTAAAAACAATTTTGTCCATGCCCACCCGC
>CAZKSS010000009.1:0-10973 GCA_964555545.1 uncultured Planctomycetales bacterium | reverse complement strand
CATCTCTGCAAAGGCAATGGCTGCTCCTCTTTTATCAGGAGAAATTACTTCCACAAAAGTGCCCATCATTATGCGGCTGTCTTTGTAGAGCTGCTCTTTCTGACAACCACAGAAAACAGAGGACAGAAAACAGAGGACAGAAAACAGAACAAGCTGAATTCTGACTTCTGAACTCTGACTTCTGAAAATAGTCATTTTTTTATTGTTCTCAATAATTCTTCAACTGCCAGCGTATTTATTACGTCTTCCCGCGACAGCCAGCCGCGTCTGGCTACGGCCATACCTAATTTCATCATCTTTAATTGCTCAATGGCATGGGCATCCGTGCCAATAGCCAATTTTACAGCCATTTCTTTTGCCCGGCGGGTATAGAGGTCATTTAAATCTAACCTTTGGGGAAAGGCATTAATCTCTAAAGAGGTGTTGGTCTCTCTAGCGACCCTTAAGACCTCATCCATATCTATCTCATAAGACTCCCTGGTGCCCCACAATCTGCCGGTGGGATGGGCAATAATATGCACGTATTTATTTGCGCAGGCCCGCAGGATCCTTCTGGTGAGTTGCGCCTTTGATTGTTTGAAACCGCTATGAATTGCGGCTACCGTGATCTCAAATTCTTTTAAGATATCGTCAGGATAATCGATTTTCCCGTCGGAATCTATATCTACTTCCGTGCCGTATAAAACCCTAAAACCTTTCAGGGTTTTATTTATTTTATCTATCTCTTGCTTCTTCTTCTTTAAATCTGTAGGGGTCAGTCCCCCGGCTACTTTTAAACTCTGTGAATGGTCGGTAATAGCGATATAGGAATAGCCAAGCCCCCTGGCTGCCTCAGCCATCTCTTTGATGCTATTGCCTCCGTCAGACCAGGTGGAATGGGTATGCAGGTCCCCTTTGATGTCTTTCAGCTCTATCAGATGCAGCCGCGGCAATTTACCTTTTAAGGACAATTCTATTTCGCCGTTGTCTTCTCTCAACTCCGGCTCGATATAGGGCAACCCTAAGACCTTAAATACCTCTTCTTCGCTCCTACCGGCAAGGAATTTCTCTTTACGAAATATCCCGTACTCATTTACCTTCAGACCTTTTTTGATGGCGATCTGGCGCAGTTTGATATTAAAATTCTTTGAGCCGGTAAAATAGATCAATGCTGCGCCGAAGGATTTGGCTTCTACTACCCGACAGTCCACCTGCACATCTAGTTTGGTACGCACCGATGATTTAGTCTCGCCTTCGGCTAAAATATCCTTCACCTCCGGCAGGGTAACAAAGGTATGCATAACTTTCTTTGGCTGATCCGAAATTACGAGGATGTCGATGTCACGCACTGTTTCTTTTTCCCGACGCAGAGAGCCGGCAGTAGAAATTTTTTTTACTTCCGGCAATTTCTCCAAGGCACTCACAAATTCATCGGCTACCTGTCCGGCCTGGGCAAGGGTCATCCTCTCCTGGCCCTTTTTTACTATCGCTATGCCTTTTAAGATATTCTCAATAGTCTTTTCCTTAATCCCGAATATCCCCTGAAGTTTATTACGGGCGATAGCTTTCTCTAAATCTTCTGCGTTTTTTATCTTTAATTTCTCATATAATAGTTTTGCGGTCTTCGGCCCGACAGAGGGAATATTCAGCAGGGCCAAGACGCCTGCAGGTACGCTTTTTTTCAGGTCCAGGTAGGCCTTGATTTTTCCGCTGCTAGTAAACTCTTTGATTTTCTCAGCCAGGTCCTTGCCAATCCCAGGGATCTCGCCCAGCCGGTCCTCTTTTAGATAATCCTCTATGTCCTCGGTTAACCCTTCGATGTTCTGGGCTGCCCTCTCATAGGCGCGGATGCGGAAAGGATTATCGCCTTTGATCTCTAGAATCTGGGCGATCTCGCGGAAAATTTGCGCAATCTCTAAGTTTTTCATCCTTCGCTCGCTTCACTTGCTCAGGATGACCCTGAGCCTAGTCGAAGGGTCATTCCATATCTTTTAATACTTCGTTCTTCGGTTCCAGTACCATCGCACGCCGAAAATAAAAATTATATTTGGCCAGATTGCCTTTCTTTTTATAGGCCTGGGCCAAGCGCGCATTAGCCGTGGCAAAATCCGGCGTCAATTTTACCGCGTATTCCAATTCACTAATGGCCTTGTCCACATTGCCTCCGACGACAGAAGGGGCCAGAAGATAATACATCCCCAACCCCAGGCGTACCTCGGCTAAATTAGGCGCCAGGAATTTTGCCTTCTCTAAATATCCCCTGATCTTCAAGCCGTAAGCCAATTCGGAAAATAATCCACCCAGGGCCTTCTTGGCATTGATGCCGCCGATAAGCATATAGGCCAGGGCCTGGTCTTCTTTATCTAAGTCATTTAGGCTTAAGACCTCTTTTAAAATTCGGGAGGCCTCTTCCAGTTGATTATCATTATATTTTATATAGGCCAAGCTGATTAAACTCGGGATATGCTTAGGGTACTGGGAGAGAATCTGCTGCAATAAATCTTCGGCCTCCTTAAACCGGGAATTCCGGCGCATAATCTCTGCCCTCGTCCACCAGGCGCATAAATCCTGGGGGTCAGCCACCAAGATCTTATCGGCCTGGGCTATGGCGAGTTTATCTTTTCTTAATTTGAGGTATTCCAGCATTTTTTTTCGGCAGGGATTTGCCTTCAGGGCCGCAGGCGGCTTGCCGCTTATCTGCATCACCTGCCTCCAGGGCCAGATATCTTTAAATACAAAAAATGGCGCCGCCGCCGCAATAGCAATAAGCAAAACCAGAATATATTTTTTCATACAAGAAGCTCACAGGGCTATCTATCGGGGACACCCTTCCGATTGGCGCCAAAGACGTCCCTCGATTAGGTTAAAAGACGTCCCTATTTTTCAATTGCCAGAGGATAGCTGGCTTCAAGGGTCTTGACCAAATCTACCAAGAGCGAATTTATTGGCACCGGGATTCCCGCTTCCTGGCCCTGGCGCACGATTACGCCGTTAATGAAATCTATTTCCGTGCGTTTTTTACGCAAGACATCCTGCAGCATGGAAGAAATATTGTGTGCGGTAGCCTCACAGACTGCCTCTACTTTTGCCAGCGGGTCATCGTAGATAAGTCTGATCCTCTTCCTCTTGGCTACTCTCACTGCCTCGGTAACCGCTTCTCTTAAAATCTTACGCGTGCCTTCAAATTCTAGAAGTTGGCCGTTTTTAAGACGGGTGATGGCTGAAAGCGCATTTATGCCAGCATTGATAATTAATTTTGACCACAAAAGGCTTTTGATGTCGCGGGAAATTTTCGTCTCCAGGCCGACTTTATTAAAAATTTCGCGCAGGGAACGCATCTCCGCCGGGATCTTTCCGTCAATACGCCCGATGACGGTCTCTCCTTTTCCGGCAAACTTGACGCGCCCTACATCCATAAGCGTTGCTCCCAGGTTCGTTACTCCCCCTATCACTTTATCGCTACCCACTATTTCGCTGATAATTTCAATATTGCCGATGCCATTTTGCAGGGTCAAAACCTTGCTCTTCTCCCCGACCAAGTCCCTAGCGCCGGAAACTGCCTCTTTGGTATGATAAGACTTCACCCCCAGAATTAACAAATCCGTGCTCTTTATCTCTCCTACCTCGGCTGTAGCCGGAACCTTCGCCTGCCATGGTGGCGTCATACCTTCCACTATAATTCCCTGGTCATTGATCTGCGCGGAACGCTCCCGGCTTTTATCCAGAATCCAGATTTCCTCCTTTGACTTAGATAAAAATGCGGCAAATAAACAACCCATTGCGCCCGGACCGACGATAACGATTTTCATAGCGCTCCCCCTTTTGGCTTGCTTCGCCTGCAAGCCGTATCTCGGTTGGTAGGGACAGTCCCCTTGGGTCTGGCTACGTTATAGCCCTGGTGGGGACAGTCCCTACTGCTGTCGCTAATTTATTCAGCACCTTTTGCGATTTCAGTTCTCTTTCCAGGTGGAAATTCAAAAACGCATTCAGGATGATATCCAGTTCCCTTTTAATCTGCGGGTTCATTCCTAGATTAAGGTTGTTCCGGAAGTCGTTTTTTTCAATGTGCAGAATTGAGGCCACTGTCCCGCGAAATATACTCCTGGCGCCTAAATCTTTATGTTGGCAGCGGCTGCAAAGCAGGCCTCCCAGACTCAAGCTAAATTTTGAATGCCCTAAGACCCTGTCCCCGCAGGAAACGCAGGATTCAATTTGCGGTTTAAAGCCCGAGAGGCTGAGGAGTTTTATCTTGAAGATGGTCGTCACTTTCTCAGGATTTAGATTTAGTTCCAACTCCCTTAAGGCAGATAAACCTAGGTCAAATATCTCTTCGTTTTTATCCTCGGCTGCCATCACTGCATCAATTAATTCTATCATCATACTAGCCATGCCGACCTTAGCGATATCCTGCCTTAAGCGGTTGAAGTTATCTCTGACATCGCAGGCGCTTACCAGATGTAGCGAGGAAACCCTCTTCTCGTAGAAGATAATTTCGTTATGGGAAAACGGCTCTAAGGTGCTGGCGAATTTTTCTGGATCTGAACGAATGCCCTTTAAGATGCCGCTGATCTTGCCGAAATCGCGGGTATAGAAATTCGCGATCAGGGAAGTTTCCCGGAATTCACGCTTATTTAAAACTATGGCTTCAGTTTTATGAATGGGCATATTTAGTCGTTAGTCGTTAGTCGTTAGTAATAAAGAATCCTCTCTCTTTTGCATAATTGCCTTGTTTATTTTATTGTTATCAGTGTAACCTAAGAGATGCAGTAATCCATGGATTACGTAACGGTGTATTTCATCTTGGGGGGTGGTCTTAAAAATTCGGGCGTTGCGCAGGGCCGTGTCAGTAGAGATCGCTATATCTGCCAGAAGTTGTCCCTTCTTGACCGAGTTGCCAAAGGAAATTACATCCGTAGGCCGGTCGCAGCCTAAATAGAGTAGATTAAGCTCCTTTATCTGCTGATCACCCATAAAACAGACAGTAATCTCACCGGATTTTCTTGCGCCTTCTTGCGATAGGGCCTTAAGGACTGCTCGTTTTATCCTTTTCGGATTGATGGGAATTTTCTTTTGCAGATTTTTTATGATTACCTTCACTGGCCTTAGTCTCAGGATAGGTTACGCGGCTATGGTAGATGCCGCCTAAGATACGGATAAATACTGCGGAAATCTTTTCCAGGTCCTTCAGGGTCAAGTCGCATTCGTCCAGTTGTCCGTCAATGAATTTATTATTGATGATCTTGTGCACGATCTCTTCAATCTTGCCGGGGGTGGGGTCTTTTAAGGCCCGCGTAGCTGCCTCTACCGAATCCGCCAATAAAACTATGGCGGTCTCCTTGGTATTCGGCTTAGGCCCGGGGTAACGGAAGCCCTCTTCCTTTACCTCCTGGTCCTCTTCAATGCCTTCCAGCGCCCGGCGGTAGAAATAATAGACCAGGGCCTTGCCGTGGTGCTGTTGGATAAAATCTATCAGGCAGGGATTAAGTTTATACTTTTTCCCCAATTCCACGCCTTCTTTGACATGGTTCATAATCACCAGTTTGCTCATCGTCGGGGACAACGCGTCATGCTTGTTATCCTCGAGCATCTGGTTCTCGCTAAAATATTCTGCCTTTTCAATTTTACCGATATCATGGTAATATGCGCCGATCCTGGCCAGGAGCGCGTTTGCGCCCACGGCCCGGCAGGCCGCATCAGACAAATTTCCTACGACCAGACTATGGTGGTATGTGCCCGGCGCCTCCATGGTCATGCGCTGTAAAAGCGGATGGTTAAAATCCGCTAACTCTAAGAGACTAATGTTAGTCATGATGCCGAAGAGATATTCAAAAACAGGCAAAACCCCCAAGACAATAATGCTGGAGATGATACTGTTAAGCACCAGGACCAAATATCTTATCGGCATACCCAGCCAGAAACGGTCAAGAAAAAAGAGGGTGATGGCCTGAATGAGGCCGACGATGACGCCGGCACGGATTACCGCAATGCGCCGGCGCACTCCCAAAACCAGGATACTGGAGAGCACGCCGCTAATTAAGAATAAAACTGCCAGACTAAAATAATTGCCGGCCAAAGAGGCGATGGATACGGCGGAGGCGATGGTAATCAATAACGGGGTCTCCAGGTCGTTAAATAATATTGCGGCCAGCATGGGTATAAGAGAGAAGGGCAGGTAAAAGACGAACCAGTGATGGCGCAGGATAAAGAAACTCGCGCAAAAATTGATCACAAAAAGAAAGATTAAATAAAGCAGCCTCGCCCTCTTTAAATGCCTCGCCTTAAAATAAAGGTAGAGAGAAAACAAGAATATCGGTATGCTTAAATTCAGGTCCAAGAGATAGGCTACAAAAAAGAGTAATAGGCTGCCGAGAATAATCTTGAATTTATTTATTACGGTTTGCTTTGTCATAGGCCTCAATGATTGTCTGGACCAGGGCGTGCCTGACCACATCCGAGCCGGTAAAATAAACAAACTTAATCCCGGATATGTCCTTTAAGATCTCCTGTGACTCCAGCAGCCCGATAGGCTTGCCGTCGGGCAAATCACTCTGGGTCATATCGCCAGTAATCACCGCCTTGGAATCAAAACCTAAGCGGGTGAGAAACATCTTCATCTGCTCGCGGGTCGCATTCTGGGCTTCATCCAGTATAATAAAGGCATCGTTTAAGGTCCGACCGCGCATATAGGCCAGGGGCGCTACTTCAATAATCCCCGTCTCTAGATACTTTTCTATACGCTCTGCCTCCATCATATCATAGAGCGCATCATAGAGCGGCCGCAGGTAGGGAGATATTTTTTCATACATATCCCCGGGTAGGAACCCTAAGGATTCCCCGGCCTCAATTGCCGGACGGGTCAGGATGATCCGGCGTACCTCCTGCCTTTTTAAGGCCTCTACTGCGGAAGTCATGGCTAAATAGGTCTTACCCGTCCCGGCAGGTCCGATGCCAAAGACGATGTCGTAATTCTTTATTGCCTCCACATATTCGCGCTGACCTTTGGTGCGCGGGCCGATGTGTTTACCGCCAGATAAACGGCTGACGGACATATCTTCCAGAATCTCGCTAGAAAGGGCCTTGGCGGGTTTTTTGAATTTAGCGATGAGATAGGCTAAATCCGCAACCCCTAACTCCTGCTGGCCTCCCGAGCGCATGCCGGTTAAGACATACTCAATGAGGCCAGCCGCCTTTTTAATATTGAGACTCGTGCCGCTGATCTTAAGGTACTCTCCGCGGAGGGTAATCTTGACCTTGAATTCTTTCTCGACGGTGCGGATATTTTCATCGCGCAGGCCAAAGAGGGTCTGGGCTTCCTGGTGGGTTTCTAATCTGATGATTTTATCCATCAACGCCTATTTCAGGTTCTGCGGGATTTTTTTTGCTGCCGGTTTGGATTTTTTGGCCGCAGGGATATTAATCACTTGACCCGGATAAATCTTATCCGGCTTGCTTAACCTATCCTTATTGGCCTCAAAGATCTTCATCCATTTTTTGCTGGTGCCATAAAATTTCTTGGCTATCTTCTGCAGGGTATCTCCTTTTTCCACCTTATATTGCGTCATCTCTGGCTGGGCAATCTCTGGCGTTTCACTCTGCATAATATAACCGCGATTACCCACAGCCTCTTCCTGCCCTTCAGTCTGCTCTTCTGGGATAGGGGTAGGCGCAGGCGTGGCCTCCACAGCGCTGGGTTGAGGCGGCGCACCTTCAAATTTTATCAAGGGCCTGAATTCAACCTCTACGACCCGGGTGGTACGCGTGGTCTTTCTTTCTGTAGTCTCTGCTGCCGGCGTCTTGCCCATCAGATAACCTCGGTTGCCTGCACTTAAATCCTGGTCAATCCTATCTCTAGTGACGGGGTAGGACCTGACAATGCAGCCGGACAAGGCAAAAACAGAAATGAGTATCAGCGACTCTAATCTCATCTTCCCCTCCTTTTTTTGGTTACGGTGAGACCCAATTCTTTTAACTGCTTCTCATCTACCTCTGAAGGCGCTCCGGTCAGCGGACAGAAGCCCAGGGCGGTTTTGGGAAAGGCAATCACTTCCCTAATGCTCTCCTCCCCTGAGATAACGGCCAGGAGTCTGTCTAGACCAAAGGCAATGCCGCCGTGAGGCGGGGCGCCGAATTGAAAGGCCTCTAATAGAAAACCAAAGCGCTGCTGCGCTTCCTCCTTACCTAAACCGATAATCTTAAAAATCTTCTCCTGCAGTTTCTGTTCGTGGATTCTGATTGAGCCAGAACCTATCTCCATCCCGTTTAAAACTAAATCATAGGAGCGCGCCCTGACTTTGTCAAGCGCGTTTTCTAATCTATCCAAGTCAGCGGGGTGCGGCGCAGTAAAGGGATGGTGTTCGCTTTCCCAGCGCTTTTCTTCTGTATTATACTTGAATAAAGGAAAATCCACCACCCAGCAAAAGGCAAAGGGGCAATTTAATTCCTGGCGTAAATCCGGTTTGTCCGAGCCGTACTTGGCCTGGGCATCGTTATAACTAATCCTGGGAAAGGGAAGACCCAAATTTATGCCCTTTAATTCCTGAAAAATTAACTGCAGCAGATTTTCGCTGAGGGAAAAGATGTCTTCTTCGCTTAAAAAAGACATCTCGATATCCAACTGGGTAAATTCCGGCTGGCGGTCTGCGCGCAGGTCTTCGTCGCGGAAACACTTGGCAATCTGGTAATATTTTTCTATGCCGGCGACCATAAGTATCTGTTTGAATAATTGGGGCGATTGGGGAAGGGCGTAAAATTGGCCGGGCTTCAGCCGGGAAGGAACCAGATAATCGCGCGCGCCTTCAGGCGTGGATTTGGTCAGGATAGGGGTCTCGCACTCAATAAAGCCTTGCTGGTCTAAATATCGCCGGATGATTTTATAAAGTTTGTGCCTGAAGAGGAAATGCGCAAATACCTTTTTGCGCCTCAAATCTAAGTATCTATATTTCAACCGTGCTTCTTCGCTGACATTATCGATATGGTCGGCGATCTCAAAAGGCGGGGTGAGGCTGGGGTTTAAAATCTCTAATTCCTCAACCAACACCTCTATTTCGCCGCTGGTTAATTTCGGATTAACCGTGCCCGGCGGCCGGGGGCTCACCTTGCCTTTTATCTTCACCACGAATTCGCTTCTTAGGTCTTCTGCCTTTTGATAGGCCTCGCCTGATTCTTTAGGATTAAAAACTGCCTGGGTCAGGCCCTCGCGGTCGCGCAGGTCAATAAAAATAAGTTTACCGTGGTCGCGGCGCGTCGCCACCCATCCGCAAAGCGTTACTTGTTTGCCGATATCGTTTTTATTCAGTTGGCCGCAGGTGTGGGTTCTCAGCATTTTAACTCGTTTATGAGGTTTTCGGATTTGACTTCTTTCTGTTCTCCCGACGTCATATCTTTCAGGGTTACAATGCCTTTTTTAAGTTCGTCCTCCCCGATAATTACCGCAAATTTCGCACCCAAATCATTGGCCTTGCGTAGCGCCCCCTTCAAGGATTTATTCTCGTAATCCGTATCCGCGGCAATTCCGTTTTTGCGTAAGGCATTTAATAATTTCAGTGCTTCTCTTTTGGCTTCTTCGCCTAAGGCGACGACATAAACCAATTTCTGGCTTCTAACTTCTGACTTCTGGCCTGCGACCAAGAATAATCTCTCTACGCCAAAGGCAAACCCCATTGCTCCTATATCTGGGCCGCCTAACTGCTCTACCAGGTTATCGTATCTTCCGCCTGCGCCTAAGGCATCCTGAGAGCCCAGCTCGGGGTGAGAAATCTCAAATACCGTCCGCGTATAATAATCCAGGCCCCGCACAAGATACGGCGTAATTTCGTAATTTATACCTAGAATATCAAGTCCCTCTTTAACTTTGGTGAAATGCGCGCGGCAATCAGCGCAAAGATAATAATCTCCGTGAATACCCAAACCCTTAATAATCGCGACACAAGCCTCGTCTTTACAATCTAATATGCGGAAGACGTTGGTCTTGAATCTTTTTTTACAATCATCACAAAGCCTGGGTAATTTATCTTTAAGCGCCTTACGTAACAATTCTGCAAGTGCCTTTTTATCTTTGGGGCAACCCAGGGTATTTAATTTTATTTTATAGCCTCCTAATATTCCATATAGTCCATATGCCTTAAGCAGGTTGTCTGCTAAAGAAATTACCTCTATATCCACTCCAGCATCCGTTGAGCCGATAACCTCGCAGCCGATATGGTGGAATTGCCGCAGCCTCCCCTTTTGCGGACGCTCCAGGCGAAACATCGGACCCAGATAATAGAGTTTCAGAAAGCCGGTTTTCTTATCCAGATTATTTTCTAGGTAGGCGCGTACTACGGAAGCCGTGCCTTCAGGCCGCAGGGCATAGAGTTCCTTCTGGTTTTTTACCAGAAACATCTGCTTCTGGACAATCTCAGTTGAGGCGCCTAAGGAACGGTTAAAAAGTGCCGCTTCTTCGACGAGGGGGGTGCGGATTTCCTGATAATTATAGAGAGAGAAAATATCACGGCTCTTCTCTTCTATATCTTGCCACTGAAATACTTCTGGCGACAGGACATCTTTTGTCCCGGTAATTTTCTTAAACATATTTTATAGTTCTGGTTTTATCGAGTTTTTAGGCGCAGACTGGCTATCTTACCTTCTTTTTCATCTCTAAGCCGGGCTTAAAGAGGACTGCTTTTCTCGGTGGGACAGGAACCACTTGACCAGTGCGCGGGTTTCTGCCGGTGCGGCTCTTTCTTTGCTTGATCTTAAAGACGCCGAAATTGCGTAACTCTATCTTTTCTCCTCTGACTAAGGCCTCGGTAATGCAGTCAAAGGTCTTCTGGACGACTTTCTTCACATCTATCTGCTTGAGATTAGTCTCATCCGATACTTTTAAGATAATATCTTTCTTAGTCATCGCTCACCTCCCCATTTCTAACTATAATAACATCAAAAACTTACGATGTCAAGCGATTTTGCAGCCATTGCTAACTCAATCCCATTTCCTCACTCGCAAAAAGGTGCTC
>CAZKSS010000008.1:14406-22229 GCA_964555545.1 uncultured Planctomycetales bacterium | reverse complement strand
GGCCGTAGATATAGGCATAGGCAGGCAGGGTCTGATGAAAGGCAGTATCAAATATGGCTACCTGTTTTAGGCCAGGCAATAATTTCTTACAGGCCAGGATCCCGGCTAAATTTGCCGGGTTGTGTAAGGGGGCGATAGAACAACAGAGCCGGATCTCCTGGATTACCGACTTATTGATGACCACCGGCTTTTTAAACTTTTCCGCGCCGTGGACCACGCGGTGGCCGACGGCATCCACGCCGTCAATTTTTTCTAAGATCGTTTTTAGGCCGGTATAATGGTCCTGTATTTTATAACCCTTTTCTCCGATATGCTCCACAATGCCTTTCAAGAGGAGGCGGTGTCTGGGCATATTAAAGAGTTTATATTTTATGGAGGAACTGCCGCAATTGATCACTAATATTTTCATCGCTATTGTGCCCTTACTGCGGTGGCCGCAACGCAATCCACGATATCTTCAACGGAACAGCCGCGCGATAAATCGCTGCAGGGCTTGGTAAAACCCATCAGCAGCGGTCCGACCGCGCGCGCGTTGGCCAAGCGCTGGACAAGTTTATAGCCGATATTGCCGGCCTCTAAATTCGGGAAGATCAAGATATTGGCCCTTCCCTGTATCGGGCTATGCGGGTATTTTATCCGGGCGACCTCCGGGACAATGGCGGCATCCACCTGCATCTCTCCGTCAATTAATAAATCCGGGGCCATCTCCTTAAGTAATCCCAAGGCCTCGGTGATTTTATCAATGGATTTACCTTTGGCCGAACCCTTGGTGGAATAACTTAGGAGGGCGATGCGCGGGGTGAGGTCTAAGACCTTATGGGCTAACTCTGCCGCAGCCAGACAGATGCAGGCAAGTTGCCGCGCATTCGGGTCCGGGATAATACCGCAGTCAGCGAAGATAAAAGTCCCATCTTCTGCATAAGGATAATTCGGGACGGCCATAATAAAAGCGCTGGAGGCGATGGTAATGCGTTCGTCCAATTCTAAGCAGCGCAAGGCGCATCTGGCCACGTCGGGAGTGGTATGCGATGCCCCGGCGACAAAACCGTCTACCTTGCCTTCACGGACCAACATCGCGGCATAATAAATGGGATCTGCAAATATCTTTTTTACCTTGTTCAGGTCAAAATCTTTACCCTTATACATCTGATAAAATTCCAGGATATATCTTTCTTTGTCCTGAGGGTTAATCTTATCAGGGCTAAGTAATAATACTCGGGCCAGGCCTTCTCTCTCAATAATCTTTACTGCCTCTATTGTCCGTTCTTCATTATATTCAGGAAGGACGATGGTTTTTAGTTTGGCTTTGGCTTTCTGGCGAATTTTAGTAATGGTATCCATTTTATATCCCTTTCAATATCAGATCAAAATCTACATTGTCTTGGATTAACTTTACCGCAGTGCTCACCTTCAGCGTATCCCGCGGCCTGATCTTCACGGTTAAATCGTGTATGGTAGTGGCTACATCATAAGTGTCGGTCTTGGCTAAAAGCACGGGGATCTGGGCCTTAATTAGCAGTTCCATAGTTGATGGCTCAGGCCTGATGCCGCCGGACAAAACTACTCCGGAAACCTTCAGTTTTTTTTCTGCCCCCTCGCGAAAACAACGCAGCGCAGTAGCAATTATATCTATCCTATCCCCGGGAGTAATTAATAAGGTATCATCTACGATATATTTTATCGCGTCCTGAGGCTGCATCGCGCCTACGATAATGGATGAGATATACTGCTCCAGATATTCCCTGCCGCATAAGACCTCAAAATTTGTCTCTTCTAAAATCTGCTCGATGGTAGGATAGGAAAGCATAGGGTTATAAGGTATCACTCCCAAAACGTCTATCCCCTTCCTGAGCAGCCCCTTTCTGACCAAGGTGTTGATCTTCTCAAATTTCTGCGGCAAGACCTTATTGATAATGACGCCTAATACCTTTACCCCTTCTCTTTCAAAGAGCGCCTTATTCAAAACTATTTCATCAATGGGCCTGCCGATGCCTCCAGAAGAAATAATAATCACCTTGGAGCCGAGCAACTTGGCTACGGTAGCGTTAGAGTGGTCAAAGACAGAGCCTACGCCGGCATGACCAGTGCCTTCAATAATCACTAAATCCTGCCTCTGGGAAACCCTGCGGAAGGCGTCTTTAATCTCTTTAGTGATCGTTTTTTTATCCGGGCGGGCAATGTATTTCTCGGTAAAGCCCTTTTCTACGGCAATGGGGCTCATGTCTTTCAGCCCGCACCTTATACCGCAGACCTCCTCAATGAGCAGGGAATCTTCGTCTATTTTCTGGCCCTCTTCTTCGAGGTAGCGCTGGCCAATGGGTTTGATAAACCCGATCTTCTTAAACCTTTCTTTAAAGTTGCAGATCAGACCTAAGGAGACCGTGGTCTTGCCGTCATTCTGCTTGGTGGCAGCAATAAAAATCTTCTTCATCCTTCGATTCGCTTCGCTCACTCAGGATGAACCCCGAGCGCAGTCGAAGGGTTCATCAGAGATTTTCTTCTATCCTCTTTTTCAAATCGCTTTTGCTTAAGGCGCCGACTATCTGCTCCATTACCTTGCCATGCTTAAAGATGATCAGGGTGGGGATAGACATTATTCCGTAGCGGGTGGCGATCTTAGGATTTTCGTCAACATTGACTTTGCCGACTTTGACCTTGTCCTGGTACTCCTTGGCCAATTCTTCAACCAGGGGCGCAATCATCTTGCAGGGGCCGCACCAGCTCGCCCAGAAGTCCACCACCACCGGAAGCCTTGACTCCAGGACTTCCTTTTTAAAGTTGGTATCGGTCAGATACAATAAAGACATTTTTGAAAATGGATTTATAAAATAGACAGGAATAACTTTTATAAAATATCACAAATAGGTCTTAATTGCAAGGGATTTTAGGAAAGGTGTCCTCAAGGTTTGGTTTCAAGACCCGGTCTTGAGTTTGAGTTGCTGTGAGAAATAGCCGCCGGTGAGGGCGTCGAGGGAAGCAGTGAGTTCCTGCAACCTCAGTTCTTTTTCAGACCTCTTCTTTCTCTCTTCAATGGCAAGATTATCTAATTCCATCTTCACCCGCAGGCGCTCAAAATAAGCCTTGGTCACTTCGTCTAAGATATCATCACGCAACTCTACCATCAGCCGCGAGCGTACGTCAATATTGGTCTGGTCGTCATTCCAGATTAAATCGCCCAGTTCCCAGGTCAGGGAAACATTCCAGTTATTATTATTGTATCTGGTCTCGTCATCCGGGCCGACATAATATCTGCCGGGTGTGCCATTGGAAGGGTAAGTCCCCCAGATGCTATTAGAGGTAGTCCTATTCCGATCAGTGTCCATACCCACAGTAACTTTGGGTAAAAAGGCCCTTTTTGCCGCCTGTCTCCTCCAGCGCGCAATCTTCTCCGGCTCAACCTCGGCGTATCTAACTGCCGCCTGTTGAATCTCGTTAATCTGCGGCTCATCTTTAGAATATGCGGCAATGATGTTCTCTTCTCTATCGGCACTAAGATATTTTAAATTTGCTTTGAAGAGACCCTTGTCCGCAGCGGCATAGAGATTATCCTGTTTATCTAAACTCAAAGATTTAATTTCGCCGGCCTCTAAGGCAAAGGACAATTCCTGCCAGCGGTCGCGGTCATACCTGAATATCCCGGATTTACTGGCGGCATAGAGTTCAGAGCGCGCAGAGACCAATAAAAACCTGACCTCTTTATTCAAGAGACCATAATCCGATAAGGCCTGCCAGGTCTGGCCCTGGTCTTGGGTTTTATAAACCCCGTGGGAAGTAGCCAGATACAAATGAGTTGGATTATCCGGGTCAAGTGCCAGGTATCTTATCTCTGAAGATTGCTGGGCACTATCCTCATCTGCGTTATTCTCCGTATCGCCATTTTCTTCCTCCGCGGGGCTGGCCACAAAAATCCTCTCCCAATTCTTACCAGCGTCCTTGCTCCTAAATACTCCGTCTGTGCAGGTAAGATAAATATAACCGCTCGGCGAAGAATCACAGACAATAGCTAAAATCTGGCTCTTACCTATATTACCCTGTCCTCTGCTCCAGAGGCGGCCTTTGTCCCTACTGACAAAGAGCCCTTGGCTTGTTCCCAGATAAAGCGTATCCGAGGAAACCGCCAGGGCAAGGCATTCTTTTTCTAAATCATTCTTCCCTTTAAAAATCTGCCGCCAGTTTTTTCCCTGGTCAGCGCTAAAATACAAACCATTACCCGTGGCAGCATATAAATTTTGCTGCGCAGATAACAGGAAATTTATTGTGCGGTTCTGGCCGCGGAGGGAGAGGATATTTCGCCAGTTTCTGCCACTATCTTTGCTTTTAAAAACTCCTTGGTCCGAGCCGAAATAAATCAGGCGGGGATTAAAGGAATCTACGAGGACAGTTTTTAGGCGGGCATTACCTGCGGAAAGATCATCCCAAGCGATATCCGAGGCAAAAACATAACTAAAGCAGCACACACAGATTAAAACTACGGCTATCTTTTTCATCTGGCCACCTCCTACTCTAATAGACGTAAGAGGCGGGGAAATCTAACCGCTATTTTAAGGATTATCTAATTCGGCAAATTCCTGCTTAATGCTCTGGTATTCAGGGGTAGCGATCTGGTAATAAATCTCCTGGGCTTGGCGCAGAAACTCCCGGGCCTTGTTTTTGCGGCCACGCGCTTTGTAGACCAGGGCCAAATTATGATAGGCAGCGGCTAATTCCGGCCGGGCATTTATCTCCTGGGAGAGCAAGACCGCCTGATTAAACCAATGTTCTGCTTCCGTAAGATTATCCATCGCTAGATACAGTTCTCCCAGCATATTATAGTCGCTGGCTAGGCTGGGCTTATTTCCCTCCTGCCTGTCTATACTCAAGCCCCTCTGGTAATAATCCAGCGCCTGCTGATATTGTTTCTCAAACACATTGATTTCCCCCAAATTGAAATAATAATCGCTTAATTCGTGTTTGAGATGCAACTTCTCAAATAATTTTTTGCTCTGGGCATAAAACTCCTTGGCTGTGGCGTAATCGTCCTTATTGGTAAAGACCAGCGCAATATCAAAATAGTCGCAGGCCAGGCCATAGAGATGCTGGCGATTATGCTGCCGGGAGCGGTTAATCTGGGAACTCTTCATCAATAATGCCAGGGCCTGGTCATTGTCTTCCTGGTCCATATAATAGACTGCCAGGCGCTCCATGGCCCTGGCCTCATTTAATTTATCGTTATTCTGCCGGCTTAAATTTATGGCCCGGTTACAGAAATCAAAGGCCTTAGGATATTCTCCGCGCAGAATATAAATCCAGCCGATGCCGGTATAGGCCGCAGCCAAGTTCCTCTTGTCTTTCTTCTTCTCGCAGAAACGCGCATAGGCAAAATAATAATTTAAGGCCTGCGCGCTATCGCCCAGGCGAAAATAGGTATCCGCGATGAGAGGATAGGCGGCTAAAAACAAAGGGTCTTTCTGGATAATCTGGCTGCAAAGCGAAATTACTTTCTGGTTGTCGCCGCGCAGAAATAATCTCTGGGATTGATTAAAGAGAAAATAGACGTCCGGATGGATACTCGGCAGCCACATATATAGGTATATACTTAGAGAGATAATGGCGATACCCGTAGAGAGGACGACGAATATCTTTCTGGGAAAGACCATCGCCCTCTTTGGCCTCGCCCTGATTGCTTCTGCCTTACCCCGGAATAAGACAAAATTCGGGTCTCCGTAGAGAAGGTAATTTGCCCAAGAGATGTCTTGTATACTGTATTCTTTGATTAATCTTTGTCTGGCCAGACGCACGCAGGCACCCATATTCTTCCCGGAAATTAAGCGGGTATAAAACTCCTGGGCAAAGGTCAGGCTGGCTGCGTCTTCAATTTTACGGATGGTTCCCAGGTAATGGCGCACCCCCGAAAATAAAAATGCCGAAGCCAGACTGTAGGTTTTCTCCTGGCAATCCACATCCAGCGGGGCGGTAGAAAATTTTGCCGAGTGACAGGCATTGGAAAATACCAGCGCCGGCAAAGACAGGGTCTGGCCCAAGGCAGAGATGTCCCGGGAGGTAAACCTTCCATCGCTTAAAATCCATCCGCTCTCTTCTGCGTTTTCGGCATCATATTCGCAGTGCCCGGCAAAATGCACAATATCATAATCGCGCAGGTTCTTTTTCACGTAGATGGTATCAATAGCCGTGGACTTAAAGTTAATGCTCACCTCTCGTCTGCGGCGGTCAAAATAATTTTTGATAAATGCCCCCTCTAAATACGCGGATTTCAAATCATTGGTGGGATTAGCCAGAACCAGCATCTTGGGTACGCCGGGGAGACTGCGGTATTGCGGGAGGCTGGCTGGTTCTTTGGTGCGCACTACCCGGCCGAGGTTGAATTTAAGACAGAGAAATTCACTTCCATCGTGTAAGAGTTCCCAGGGGATATTGATTAATTCTTCATCCAGAGATAATACCAAATCTGAATCTTCGGCCTGCCTTAGTCTCTCTTTCACCGGCCGCGTCAGAAGATGGTCCCAAAGCAATTGCGACGTCTTTCTTAGAGTGGCCAGGTCATCCGGCGCTAAGACCCCTGACTTATCCGCTTTATTTAATATGGATACTGCTTCCTGACAGAGTTGCTGAATTCCCGCAAAAGAGACAGGGAGACGGCTATAATGCCTAAGGGTAGAGGCAAGTTCTTTCTGGACAAAGATGCTCATAGAAAGGGCATCTTTGTCTTTGCAGACCTCTAGCACCAACGGGTTTGCTTCACCAGCCATACGCGCTTAGGTTTTTATGTCCAATAGGATCGAGGCGAGTTTATGCTCAATGGAGGAAATTTCTACGGTGTAGTTGCCTAATAAGACGTGTTCAAAAGTGACTCTTCCGGAATCGCTGAGGTAGGACTCCAACTCGATATCTTCTTTAAGCAAAGTAACCCGGAGGTCCTTCATTACTTTTTGCGTGGCCTTTTCTTTGACCACGACCGTGAGGCTAAAGGCCTCACCTTTTTTATTTTCAATTTTTGCCTCCACCCGGATATCCGGAAAATCTTTCAGGATGGTGACCTCGTCTTTAAAATCGCTAATCTTGCGGCTGCGCAGCACCGGCGCAGGCATCAACTCCTGGCCCACCAGGATATCGCCGGTAGTGCTCAAAATCTCCAAGGCCTTATTTTTCAGTTTCAGGAAGATCTCCAAAAGCGCACCCTCGCTTTGCTTTTCTACTAGATTTTTTACGCGCGTCAATAACTCTGCTGGTACGTCTCTGGTTTCTTCTGGCTCCAGCCGCATCTGGACCGCCATAATCTCAGCGCACCTATCGCATGCCAGGAGGTGTTCTTCTACCTCCCTGGCCTCTTCTGCGGATAATCTATTCTCCAGGAAACAAAGGAGGGTCTCTTCATCAGGATGCGGCCCGGCTTCAACCTTTTCCGCTTTATAACTTCGATAAATTGCCCTCATAATCTTGTCTATCTTTTCCGGCATCTGGCTACTCCTCTCCTAATCCAATAGACGTAAAGCAATCAAAAATCTAACTGAAAACCTTTGCTCTTAAAGCAATCCCTCAACCTCTGGATTATCCTGCTCTTACGCATATCAATTGCCCCGCGCGAAACCCCCAAATGTCTTCTTAGTCCCTCAAGGGTGAGGCCGCGGTTAAGGTGTAATTCCAAAAAGTACCGGTCGTCTCTTTCTAGGGCCCTGATACAATCCTTTAAACCGCGTAACTTTTCTTCGCGCGTAAGGGTATCTCTCACTTCCGGCGCGTCATCGGCAAGTATCTCTTTGAGGCTCAATTCGTCCTCGTTTTCTTCTTCCAGCGAGACCGCCGGTCTAACCTTACGCAGGCTGTCT
>CAZKSS010000008.1:2186-14396 GCA_964555545.1 uncultured Planctomycetales bacterium | reverse complement strand
GGTAATCTATGGTAAAATTAATCGCCACCTGCCGCAGCCACGAGGCCAGGGTGCAGCCGTTTTTCCCTTTAAAACTTTTTAATTTTTGAAAATTATCTTTGCTTAGGGAGAGAAAAAGTTCCTGAAAGAGGTCGTTGACATTGTCTTCGGCCAGGTGCCTGCCTTTGACTTTTAAGACGCTATAAATATAATTATAGAGCAGGCGGGAGTATTTATCTACGAACGCATTCCAGGCAAGTTTGTCCCCTTTGACGCATCTTTGGACAAACTCCAAATCGTCCATAGGTTCTATTATACCATTAATCCCTAAACTTATAAACAATTTTTAGGGACGTCTTTGATGCCAAAGCAAAGCCTGTCCCCCACCTAAAGCAGGGACGTTCTTTAATCTCAAGCAAAGGGTGTCCCTACCAAAGGGGACACTCTTCCGATTGAGTTGAAAGACGTCCCTCGATTGGAACAAAAGACGTCCCTGGTTATTTGAAGAGGGTGTGGGAGAGGACAAAAGAGGCGAAGACTATGGAGACCATGGACATCAGTTTAATCAGGATATTCAGGCTCGGCCCAGAGGTATCTTTAAAGGGGTCGCCGACGGTATCGCCGACTACGCCGGCCTTATGGGCAAAAGAGCCTTTGCCGCCGTGATGGCCTTCTTCAATATATTTTTTGGCATTATCCCAGGCCCCGCCGGAATTTGCCATCATTACCGCCAGGACAAAACCGCAAACCGTGGCCCCGGCTAAAAGCCCGGCCTCGGCTTCAATTCCCACCAAGAGTCCCACCACTATCGGCACCACGATTGCCATCAAGGAAGGGACAACCATCTCCTTTTGTGCCGCAGCCGTGGCAATGGTCACGCACCTGGCATAATCTGGCTTGGCCTGACCCGCCATCAGCCCGGTAATCTCCCGGAATTGCCTGCGCACCTCCACCACAATCTTGCCGGCTGCCCGGCCCACTGCGCGCATAGTCATAGAGCAGAACAAAAACGGCAGCATCCCGCCGATAAATAATCCCACCAAGACATTGGGATTCATCAGGCTTAAAGTCATTTCCCTGCCGTACAAAGCCAGCTGGTCTTTGTAAGCCGCGATTAAGGCCAGGGCAGTGAGGGCGGCTGAGCCGATGGCAAAACCTTTACCTGTGGCAGCAGTAGTATTACCTAAGGCATCTAAGGCATCGGTCCTCTTTCTTACCTCGGGATCAAGTTGGGCCATCTGGGCATTGCCTCCGGCATTATCCGCCACCGGTCCATAGGCATCTGTGGCCAGGGTGATGCCTAAGGTAGAAAGCATGCCTACCGCAGAAATCGCTACTCCGTAAAGCCCGGCATTAAAATTCACACCTCCTCCGGACAAGAAATAACTCGTCAGGATGGCTATGCCCACGACGATTACCGGCACTGCCGTGGACATCATCCCTACGGCAATACCGCCGATGATCACAGTGGCCGGGCCAGTCAGAGAGGCGTCGGCGATAGTGCGCGTGGGCTTAAACCTGCTGGAGGTGTAAAATTCAGTGGAGAGCCCGATTAAGACGCCCGCGACTAAACCCGAGAGTACTGACCAATAGACACCTAGATGCTGGGTCCCCAAAGTAGCCCTGACCAGAAAATAGGAAATTATTGCCACCAGTATGGAACTGGCAAAGACGCCTTTGCGTAATGCTGCCAATAAAACCTTCTGGCTGGCTTCTTCTTTACTCCTCACAAAAAATGTTCCGATAATAGAGGAGACCACGCCTACTGCTGCCATGACCATCGGCACAGTCACACCGGCTACGCCTAAACCCGCAGCCACGCCTAAGGCCGAGGTGGCCACAATAGAGCCGACATAAGATTCGTAGAGGTCAGCGCCCATCCCGGCTACGTCGCCGACATTGTCCCCGACATTGTCCGCAATTACCGCAGGGTTGCGCGGGTCATCTTCGGGAATTCCGGCTTCAATTTTACCCACCAAATCCGCGCCTACATCCGCGGCCTTGGTAAAAATTCCGCCGCCAACCCTGGCAAAAAGTGCCTGCGAACTGGCGCCCATGCCAAAGCAGAGCATGGTGGAAGTAATCGCGGTAATTTTATCTGTTCCTATAGGTAAGGGATGAGCCTGGAAAAACCATTTCAGATAAGGGTAGAGCCATTGCGGCATCCATACCGGGACGGCATAACTGCCATAATATGCATTCAGAAAAAAATACCAGATGGATAAATCCAATAACCCCAAACCTACCACAGTCAGACCCATCACTGCGCCGCTGGAAAAGGCCACGCGCAAGCCGGCATTTAAACTCTGCATGGCAGCCGCGGTGGTGCGGTTTGAAGATTTGGTGGCAACGGTCATCCCGATAAAACCGGAAAGGCCAGAGAAAAATCCGCCGGTCAAAAAGGCAAAAGGCACGAAGATAACCAGATATTTATTCAGCGCCAGGGTCAATAAAATAAAAAAGACCACGAGAAAAAATAGGGAGACGCCTAAGTATTGCCTCTTCAGATACGCCCTGGCCCCTACCCTGACAGCCTGGGCGATCTCTTTCATCTTAGCGTTTCCTTCGTCTTTCTTGAGAATTGAAAATACTAAATATGCCGCAAATAAAAGCGCAGTAATTGAACCTAAGGGAGCCAAAAACAAGAGATCAGAACCAACCATGTTCGTAATCCTCCTAATCTAGGGGTAATTTATGTGAGGGTGGCAATCTTGGTGAACACGCTTAATTCTAGATACGCCAAGTCAAAGGGCTTCATAATATAATCCGCAGCACCCAGGCCTAAACAGTCTTTACCTATCTTTTCATCGGGAAAGCCCGTAATCATAATCACGCCAATAAATTTATCTTTTTCTTTAATCCTGCGCAAGACCTCTACCCCGTCTATGTCCGGCAATCTGACGTCTAAGAGGACTAATTTTATCCCGTCTTCTGCTACGGCCTGGAGCGCCTCTTTGCCGGTAGCCACGGACTGCACTCTGGCGTATCCTTTTTGCTTTAAGAAGCGGGTTAAAAAATCTCTTACGCCTTTATCGTCGTCCACGATTAAAAATTTAGTTTCTTTATTCAAGACATTCTTCTCCATCATCAGGCCTCCTCCAGACAAGGTAACGTTATTTTAACGGTGGTGCCCTCACCCAGTTTGCTCTCTGCCTCAATGCTGCCTTTGTGTTCTTTAATGATATTGTAGACAATGGATAAGCCCAAGCCCGTTCCTTCGCCAGCGGGTTTAGTAGTAAAGAAGGGTTCAAATATCCTCTCCAGGTTCTGTGCGGGGATGCCGATGCCGGTATCCGAGATGGATAAGAAAACTGTTTTATCCTGCGGCTCGTATTTTGTCTGGAGAGTAATTACCCCGCCCTGTTTTTTGGCCTCTTTGATGGCCCAGCGGGCATTGGAGATAATATCAAAGACTGCCTGCTGCAGGAGTTGGGCATCGCCTAGAATTTTGGGCAGGGCCGGCTGGAGTTGGATCTGCAGAATAATTTTTTCTAATTGTATCTCATGCTCTACTAAAAGCAGGGTTTTCTGGATGACCTCATTCAGGGAAAGGAACTGAAACGGACCGCGGGAGGAACGGGAAAAATCCAAAAGGGAACGGATAACATCTTTACACCTGGCCGCAGATTCCTCAATACTCTCTAAACCTTCCTTAAAGTCAACTAAGCTAAAACCGTCCTCTTTTAATATCTGGTTCTTCATCAACTGGAGATTATTCAAAACCCCGGTAAGGGGGCTGTTGATCTCGTGGGCCAGGCCGCTGGCAAATTGGCCAATAGAAGCCATTTTCGCGGATTGGATGAGTTGCCTTTGGGTTTGCTGGAGTTTATCATAGGCAGATCTTAATTCTACTTCTGTATGCTTGCGCTGACTGATTTCTTTAGCCAAAATGTCCCTCTGCTGGAAGAATTTATCTATTAAACGGGAAATCTCACCGAATTCATTTTTTTCTCTTTTTAGACTGCCAAGATAATCAGGGTCTTCTTTATCCAAAGCCAGGGAGATGGATTTTAAAGGTTTGTTGATTAACCGAGTGAGAGAGACGGCCTGAAAAATCACAAAGATGAGGGCAAAGAGAAAAAAGAGGAAGATATTGCGCTGGTAGGTCTGCATCAGATACTGCATAATCCCAACTCTAACCCGGATATCCAGGCGCGCCACTGGGAGATTATCCCAGCCGTTTAAGATTCTGGAAAAGGCGATAATACCTTGGTTGATATTGCTAGTAAATTTCTCTTTCTGGACAGGACTAACCACTATGGTGCTATCGGTTAAACTGGAAAGCTCTTCCATAAAGGCCTTATCCCATAACCTGCCGGCAAAAAAATAACCTTGCGGCGCAGTTTTTCTTTCCGGGTCGTTGCTGGGATGGATAGTGGCTCCCCGAATTTCCATCAGACCTTGGGGGGTATTCAGAAAGAAATGGCAAAATCTCTCTTTTAAAAAAATCTTAGGGATTGCCCCTGCTGGCAAGGGTATATTTTTAAAATGGCTGTCTTTCAGGTCAGTAACCGCGTAGGCTAAGGAAAGGTCTAGTTTATATATCCAGATGGCATTGGCTTTAAAATTAGAAAGCGCGCTTTGATTAATATTTTCTTCTGCCCAGGCCTGATTATCGGTTTTCAGGAAATTCACCATTTCATCCCAATAGGTATAATCAAAGGCCAGGGTTTTTAAGGAGACACCCTTGGTTTCCATGGCCTCATCAAAGGTCTTATTTTCCATGCGATTTCTATCAGCAAAAAATAGATTTAATGTTTTCCGTTCATTGGCATTATGGATAAATAATGCTGCGAAAAAGATCGAGATGATAGAAAGCAGGAAAAGAATTAATTTAGTGCGTATTCTCATCGGATGACCTGGCGGCTGCTCATTCTAATTTTAAATTTAGGTCTTGGGGGTTGACGCTACGCTTGATGAAAATCGTGGTGTGCCGGGAGAGGTCTATGGATTCTATCTGGGGCAATCTTTCTTTATTGGCATCAAAAATAATATTGACCTGGGGCCTTAATGGCGTATTCTCGTTGGATGCGCTGACCTTGGCAATCTCGCCGTTGTTCAATTCTACCCAACAGCCCACCGGATAAAGGCCTACTTTATTAATTAATGTTTTGATGATCTGGGCTTCAAAGCCGCCGCTAGAACTGATCGCCAACAATTCCTTGATGGCCTCGTTAGGCTCCATAGCCGGGCGGTAAGGGCGGTTGTGGGTTAGGGCCTCAAAGACATCCGCCACCGCCACAATCTGCGCGTATTTATCTATATGATTATTATCCAGGCCCTCGGGATATCCACTGCCGTCGTATCTTTCGTGTTCCTGCTTGGCAATATAGACAATCGCCTGGTTGATATTTTTTATCCGGCTTAAGATATCCGCGCTGTACTGCGGGTGCTTTTTTATCTTGGCATATTCCTCTTCATCCAATATCCGCGGCTGTTTGGCGATGTCCATAACCTTGACCATGCCTACATCATGCAATAATGCGCCGAGGCCCAATTCATTAAGTTTGGATTTATTATAACCCAATCCCAAACCGACAATCACAGAAAGTATAGTGACATTGGCCAAGTGGGCGTATAAATAATTTTCGTCGCTAGAAGTACTGACTAATGAAATTAACTCCTTGTCTTGTAAGACAATCCGGTCAACTATCTCCGCCGCGGCCGCCTCCGCCTCTCTTAAATCTAACGGCGTATCTTCGGATTTGGCCTGCTCTAAGATATCTTTGACTGTCCCTAAGGCGCGGTTATAGATCCGACGGGATTCTTCGGGGTCAAGATGCATCTGGTGCATGGTCTTGACCACCTGCATTTCTTTTTCTTCCGGCGCAGCCTCGTGGGTCATGGCCTTGCTAATCTGGATGGTCTCGCTCTGGTTTTCTTCTCTCTTCTCAGTAGTCTCCTCAGGCGGCGAAGAAATAGGAGGGGAATTCTCTTCTTTTTTTTCTCTCTCGGGTTCTGGAGAGGAGCCTTTTTGCCGAAGTATGTCTGAGATTCTAACCATCTTGTTAATCTTTCGCTAAATTATTGGTCAAATTCATTTCCGGTTTCATATCTCTGACTACCTGGGAGGCGATCTCCTCATTAATCAGCGTAACTTTTTCCCCCATTCCAATCACCAAACACAAATCACAGATATTATTTATTTCGCGGGGTATGCCGGAAGAGGCGCTATAGATAAGACCAATGCTAGTATCAGAAAAAGGCGCGTCTTCCCTGCCGGCCACGCGGCACCGGTGCCGGATATATTCCTGCGTTTCCTGGAAATCTAAATTCTGCAGATGATATCTGATGGATAACCTCTGTTTTAATTGCGGAACTCTATCTATCTTACCCTTTAACTCCGGCTGGCCGACTAAGAGCAAGGTCAAGAGGAACCTGTCCGGCAACTGAAAGTTTAAAAGCAGCCGTAAAGATTCAAAGATCAGCGCATCTTCAATAATATGCGCCTCATCAATAATTACGATAGAATCTTTGCCGTCGCGCACATTATTCAGTAGGGTATTGTTTAATTTATCCAAAACCAGATTGACTAACACTTCCTGTCTATTGGTAGGCAGGTCGCTGGCACCCAGGGATTTGGCCACGGCCAGGAGGAATTCCAAGTGGGAAAGCATCGGGTAGTTGATAAAGGCGATTCTATATCTATCTTCGCTTAATTCTTTTAAGAGCGTCTGGCCTAAAACCGTCTTACCGCAGCCAAAGACGCCGGTTAAGATGGCTGCGCCTTTTCTTTCGGTGACGGCATACAAAAGCCTGGCCAGGGCTTCTTCGTGCTGGCTGGAATGATACAGAAACTCCGGGTCAGGGGTATTTTCAAACGGCTTTCTCTTCAGGCCCCAATAGGCTTCATACATTACTAATCATATTAATATAAATCACCCAAAACTCAAGGGTTTTCTTGGAAAACTTGCTCTCCACTAAAAAACCTCTGCGCAGAAGAGAAAAATTCTCTCCTACACAGAGGTATTTTTAGTATGAACTTCTAAGAGAAAAATTACTTTTTTACCGAAAGCGCGATGGCCAAAAGGAGTAAAACCGCGGCAAAACCCATCATTGCGCGCGACTCAATACCCATCATCGGTTTTATGGCCAATCTTGAGATTATGCCGACAATGATACTCAGCCCCGCAATACCGATCAGTGCATTTACTAAATTCTTCATATGCACCTCCTTTGGAATTTATTATAATAAAAAAATGCCTTCTGTCAAACTATTTTTTGTCCAGGACTTCGCCCTCTACGTCTATCGCGTCATCGTGTCTGGGGGAGGCCGAAAGTATTTTCCTCGTCAAAAATATGGAATTCAGGATGAACAACAATATCAATAGGGCTTCAATCAGCAGCCAATGCGTGGGCCTAAAAAATATCCAGCCGAAAAATAAATTGAATATTATCAGGACTGGCAAGAGGCAGCCAGTGCGGCTGGAGATGACGAATAATTTTGATTTCAACATTACCCTTCGGCGTGAATAAGCCTTAAGACCTCTTCGGCTTTGGTAAGTTTGTCTTTCAGGCGGTTGTATTCTTCCTGAGAAATGCCTTGGTTTTCCTTACCTTTTATTTCCTCTAACATTTCGCCTTGTTTTTCCAATTCCAGTTTATATTCCCGGATCTGGACTTCCAGGGATGAGATTTTATCCAGCAATTCCTGGCTCTTTTCCTGGGGCGGCTGCGCAGGCTGAGCTGCGCTACTGATCTCTTTAAAGTTAGAGAGTTCCTGGCCTAAATCCGATTCTATCTTTTTGGCCAGTTCCAGTTGTTCCTGCAAGAAACGGTGTTCCGAAGAGAGTCTTTCTATTTCCGACTCTAAGGCATTGACTTGCATTTCTAGTTTCACCGCCATCGGCTCTGCGGGTCCGAGGGGTTGGCTGGGAAGCGACGCCCCGCTTCTCTTTTCTCCAGAAGGCCAAAAGGCATAGAGAAATAGCGCTACGGCACTCACCGCAAAAATAAACGCCCAAATCAGTATGTTCATTCTCTACCCTCTCTTTTAAAATTTTTGCTGACTTACTTCCTTAGGAGGCTAATTTCCTGCGTATCTCTTCAGGGATAGATTTCGGTTTCAGGTCCTTATCCACGAATACCAAAACTGTTTTTGCCTGAGAAACGAGTTGCCCCTTTTGGTTTTTTATAGCGTAACTAAATTCTACCTTGGCCGCGCCGATATGCGTCAGGCGCGTATCTATTTCCAAGATATCGCCGTAGAAACTAGGGGCATTATAATCTATTTCCTGACGGGCAACCACAAACAAAAGCCCTTGCTTTGCCAATTCGGAAACAGAGGCTCCGTGTTGCTCCAAATATTCGGTGCGCGCCTCTTCCAGAAAATTCAAATAATTGGCATAATAGACCACCCCGCCGCAGTCAGTATGGTGATAATAGATCCTCTGGCGCATAGATTATTTCTTTAACGACGCAAACGCTTTTTCGTTATTGCTGGTAGAAAGTATAATCTTTGCCGGACATCCTGCCGAACAGGAACAGGTGGTGCCGTAGATATATTTGATATCTATCCCCTCGGCAGCCAACTTGGCCGTGATATCCTTTAAGGTACCCGGTTTATTTTCCAAATTTACTATTACAACCTGGCGTTCCTGAATAGATTTATAACCTTTCTTGACCAAGGCGTCCCTGGCGCGCACATTGTCATCGGCGATGAGGATAATTTCTGCCTGATTGCCCTCTTTGGCGTAGCCTGCCACGGCCTCAATGTTTAGACCATCGTCGGCTAAAACCCGCGACATCTCCGCCAAAATGCCGATTTTGTTCACTACGGTAACCAGTAGTTCCTTACCTAAACGCGCATCTTTTATCATCACCTGCCTCCTTTCAATGAGCAGATGAGTTATGGAGCGAACGTAAGTGAGCGACATAACTCATAGCCCTTAGCTATTTAATAGTTGACGCGTCTGCGAATTGATCCCGCCCTTTTGGCAGGATTAAACAGATAAACTCCTTTTTATTCTTCTTTTAAGATGGCCTATAACACTACCGTGATGTTTTAATTTACACTCACGGTCTAGGGCATCAGTCTTACTCAAATACACTTCGTAATAAACTATTCTATATGGTTTATCTGTCTTAGTAGAATAATTCTTACTGCTATTATGTTCAACTAATCTTCTTCTTAAATCGTCTGTAGTGCCGATATAAAGCTTTTCTTTATTTTTCTCGCTTTGTAAAACATAAACGTAATACATAATTTCAGTTTTCGCCAAAAGGGCGGGATAAGTTCGGGCATATAAGTTATGTCGCCTCATCTTTAAAGAGCAGGTTCCATAACTTATGCCCTCACTTATTATCCTTCAATTTGCCCTTTTCTGCAACAATTTTTGCGGCGATTTCCGCGGGGACCGGCAGGTATTTGGAAAACTCCATAGTGGCATTGGCCCGTCCGCTGGACAAAGAGCGAAAGGTCGTGGCATAGCCGAACATCTCCGCCAGTGGCACCTCTGCCGAGATAATTTTCTGTTTGCCTTTCGTCTCCATGGCCAAAATTTTCCCCCGGCAGGAACAGATATATCCGACGATGCTATTCATATATTCTTCTGGCGTAGTCACCTCCAGAGACATATACGGCTCTAAAAGCACGGGGTCTGCCTGCAGAAAGGCCTGCTTAAATCCGTAGATACCTGCTAAGCGGAAGGCCAACTCTGAAGAATCTACTTCATGAAACGAGCCGTCTCGCAGGTCCACCTTCACATCCACTACCGGATAGCCGGCATAAACCCCTTTCTGCATTGCCTCCACCACGCCTTTTTCCACTGCCGGAATAAATGACTTAGGGATAGCGCCCCCTTTAATACTATCTATAAACTCAAATCCCTCGCCGGCGTGGCGCGGAGAAATCTCCATAATCACATGGCCGTATTGGCCGCGGCCTCCGGACTGCTTAATATATTTTCCCTCCCCCTGCGCATTCTTGAGAATAGTTTCCCGATAGGCGACTTTGGGTTGGCCGACCAAGGCCTCTACCCCGAATTCGGTTTTTAGGCGGTCCACAATAATTTCCAGGTGTAACTCACCCATCCCGGTAAGAATAGTCTCTTTGGTCTCGGCGTCGGCGGTAACTAAAAAGGTGGGATCTTCTTCCGCAAGTTTGGCTAAGCCTTTGCCTAATTTATCCTGGTCCTGGCGGCTCTTGGGTGCAATGCTTAAAGAAACTACCGGCGTGGGAAATTCAATGGCCTCTAATAATAAGGGGTGGTCTGCAGCGCAAAGCGTATCCCCGGTTACGGTATCAGAGAGCCCGATTACCGCCACAATATCTCCGGCAAAGGCACAATCGATGTTCTCCCTCTGATTGGCATGCATCTGCACAATCCTGCCTACTCTTTCTTTTTTGTCTTTGCTGGCATTAAAAATATAAGAGCCGGTCTGCAAGACGCCGGCATAAATGCGCAGATAGACCAATTTTCCCATATGCGGGTCTGCCTGCACTTTAAAGGCCAAGGCAGCCAGCGGGGCTTTATAATCGGAGGGGACTTCAATATTTTTTTGGGAATCTTCTAAGTCATGCGCCTGGCAAGGAGGCAGGTCCGCAGGAGAAGGTAGATAGAAGACGACCGCGTCTAAGAGTTTCTGGATGCCTTTATTCTTAAAAGCCGCTCCGCAAAACAGGGGGACCATTTTATTGGCCACGGTGCCGCGGCGGATAACCCCTTTTAACTCCTCTGCGGTTAGGGACGCCTCTGACTCCAGAAACTTCCTGGTCAGCGCCTCGTCAAAGGCGACGGCGCGCTCCAACATCAGATGCCGGTATTTTTTGGCGGTCTCTAAAATATCCGCGGGGATCTCTTCGGTATGAAATTCTTTGCCCAGAGAATCATCTTCATAGATATAGGCCTGCATCTCAATTAAATCCACCACCCCGCGAAAATTGTCTTCGCTGCCCAAGGGAATCTCTAAAGGGATAACGTTGCCCTGCAATTCTTCTTCAATTCCTTTTAATACGGCAAAAAAATCCGCGCCCGTGCGGTCCATCTTATTGATAAAGGCAATTTTGGGGACATTATATTTATCCGATTGGCGCCAGACTGTCTCTGACTGCGGCTCCACCCCGCCTACCGCGCAAAAAACCGCTACTGCACCGTCAAGCACGCGCAGACTTCTCTCCACCTCAACCGTAAAATCCACATGGCCCGGCGTATCAATAATATTTATTCTGTGGTCAAGCCAAGAGCAGGTAGTGGCTGCAGCAGTAATGGTAATGCCTCTCTCCTGCTCCTGTTTCATCCAGTCCATCTGGGCCTTGCCTTCATGCACCTCGCCGATTTTATAGGACTTGCCGGTATAGAATAAGATTCTTTCGGTAATAGTGGTCTTGCCGGCATCAATATGCGCTATAATCCCGATATTCCTGACTTTGGCTAAATCTATTTTCGGAGAGGGTAAAACCGGTGCCTCTTCTTTGGGTTTCTCGGCCTCCGGTTTTATTTCCGGAGGTAATTCTTGTGGAGGTATTTCTGCGGCAGGTTTTTCCTCAGAAATTTTTTCTTCAACCGGCTTTTCCTCAACCGGCTTTTCTACGGCGACTGCTTCCTCTTTTTGTTTCCATTGCTGATTTAAATGGATTATCTCTTCGGTTAATTTCTGAATCCTAGTATCCTTGTCTTCTAATTCTTTTTCCAGTTGGCTATATTCGTCATTGAGTTTATTGAATTCTGTTTTCGGAACCCATTCGCTAATCCGGTCTTTCTTTTTCAGTTCCGCGGCAATGGCCGCGTGCCTCTTGGCTTCCTGGATTTGTTTTTCCACCTGATGCCTCAAGGCCTCAATCTGGTCGGCCTTTTCTTTTATCTCTTCCTCCAATGACTCTATCTTATTTTTTGCCTCCCTGACCTGCCGACTCAACTCTACCTTTTTGCTAAATTCCTCCTGTAATTCCTTCTCTTTATTCAGGAATTTCTTTTCTGCCTCCAGACACCGCTCCTGGAGTTTCTTCATACTTTCGTCATCCTGGGCAACCCAATTCTCGCGCCTTTCTACTTCCGTCTTAAATTTGGTTTCTTTCTTTTTGGTCTCGGCTAATTCTTTCTCTAAATTAGCGTAGTCTAATCTTATTTTTTCCAATTCCTCTTGGAGGGAATCAACCTGCCGCTGCCATCTTAATTTTTCTTCTACTGGATAATCCGAGGACGGGGAATCTTTCGGTCGGGTTTTTTTAGGCCTTCTCGGGGCTTTGGCATCAATGGGCGCAAACAACCCATAGGCAGCCAAGGCAATTCC
>CAZKSS010000008.1:0-2086 GCA_964555545.1 uncultured Planctomycetales bacterium | reverse complement strand
TTAAAAAACTATGGTTTTATTGGCGTATCTAATCACCCGACGCTGGATATAACTGAATACCGCGTCTGCCAACGCCTGCTTTTCCAGATTCCTGCCTTTACGGATGAGAGAGGATAAATCATCTTTATGCGAAACGTATTCTACTTCCTGGGAAATAATCGGCCCGGCATCAAGTTTATTGTCCACAAAATGTGCGGTGGCACCGATGACCTTGACCCCTTTTTCCAGCGCCTGTCTATAAGGGTCAGCACCCTTAAAAGAAGGCAGGAACCCGTGATGGATATTGATAATGTCTTTACCGTATTTTTTCAGGAAATTCGGCGAGAGGACCAGCATATATCTGGCCAGGACGAGGAAATCGGAATCAGGGCAAACTATGCTTAAGATATCTTTTTCTCGCCGATCCCTCTTGTGCGCAGGGATAAAATAAAAAGGGAGATTAAACTGCTCCACTATTTCCTGGTGTCTGGGGTAATTGCTGAGCACGAAAGGGATATCTGCGCGCAGTTCTCCCGAACGCCAGAGATACAATAAATCCATCAGGCAATGGTCGGCCGCAGAGACCATAATCCCCATACGCAGGCGTTTATCTCTATCATAAATTTTATATTGGGCGCGGAATCTTTTGGCAATGGATGCTAAAGCCCTTTCCAGAGATGCGACGGTGCAGGGACTGTCTTTCACCTGGAATTCCACCCGCATAAAAAAATGTCCGGCCTGGGGGTCGGTGGAATACTGGTCAGCAGTGATAATATTTCCGCCGTGTCGGAAAATAAAATCCGATATTTTGGCGACTATGCCTTTCCTGTCGCGGCATTGAAAGAGAAGAATCAAAATCCGGGTATTCATCTGGCCTCCCTTTTTTATTAAATTAATTATATTTTACTACTGGATGGTAAATTTGGCAATGAATTTGCTTGGGTAGGAGGGGTGTTATGCCTTAACGAGCCAGGGCATGGTGCGGTTACGACCAAGCCACTCCCGCACAATGCGATAGCCCATCAAGCGAAACATGGCGTTTCTAAAATGCAGTTTAACCAAGAGAGAGAAAAAACGGGAAAGGGAATAAAACTTAATATAGGCCCTGACCGTGCCCAACTGCAGTTGCCTGGCCGATAATAATTTCGGCTGAAAGACAACGTGTTGGCCATCGTAAAGGCTCCAGTCGCGGCTGAAGATCCTCTTTTGCGCCTGCAATTCCTCATAGACCTGCGTTCCGGGAAAAGGGGTCAGGATGGACATCTGAATGGTGTCTATCTTCTGCTGGACCGCAAACCTGAAGGTATCCCAGATGGTATTCTCATTATCGCTATCGCTGCCTAAGACAAACATCCCGTGGATCTTAATCTTTTTCCTGCGGAAAGAACGGATGGCAGCGACGATATCTTCAATGCTCTGCTTTTTATGGTAGGCCTGAAGGGTCTTGTGGTTAACCGATTCAAAACCCACGCAGACCACGGCACATCCGGCGTCCGCCATCAGACCGAGGAGTTCGTCATCCTTGGTCACGTCGCAGCGCACCTGGCAGGACCACCTCTGGATTTTATGCTGCAACATCTGTTTTAATAAACTCCGCGTGCGGCCGGGATGGGCGGTAAAATTGTCGTCGCAGAAAAAGAAGGCGCTGCTGTCGCGGGAGAGTAATTCCTGCATCACATTTTCCGCGCTCCGGAAGCGGTATTTCCTGCCGAAGATTTTGGTTACCGAACAGAAGGTGCAGTCAAAGGGACAACCCCTGGAGGTGGAGATAGGCGTAATAAAAGGGTAATCCCGATAGCCTTTGATTAAAGAAAAATCTGGATACGGCAATTTATCCAGATTCTGGATCGGGGTGCCGTAAACAATAGGCTCTCTGATTGTGCCTTCCACTATACCAGCGATTACCTCTTCTGCCTCGCCGACAACCACCTGCCTGGCAAAACGCAGGGCCTCCTCGGGCAAGAGACTGGCATGTACCCCGCCGATAATTACCTTTTCCCGGGGAAAACACTTGGCGATGGCATATCCGCGCTGGGCAGTAGAGGTCAGGATAGATATGCCGATGATATCGGCCTGCAGGCGGGAATAATCCGGGCGGTATATATTC
>CAZKSS010000007.1:0-24517 GCA_964555545.1 uncultured Planctomycetales bacterium | reverse complement strand
TATCAATATTATTAAAACTATCTTTGATGGAATTAACCTGTATATACAATGATATATTTCCATAGCCCAATATTACTGCCACTATGACCATAATAAGGTTATACCAAAATTGGGATGGTTTCCTTGGTTTAGTTGATTTAATCTCCATCTTTTTCCTCCTTTCTTTAAACTCTAATTCCAATTACAGGGATATAATAGTTAATTACCCGCTCGCCGCTACAAATGCCACTGGCAATGAGTGCGAGCGAATATCGATTTTAGCCAAGCGCTGTGTAGCGGGTGACGAGGCATGTTTTAAAGCGGCATCTTTAGAAGTTCGAGCGGGCATGGTTTGCCTCGTCAATGGAACTATACAAGAGCGAGAACTTCTTAGAAGCGTAGCCGCGCCACGCTGGGGCGCGGCAAGCGGTGCCGCGAGAAATATGCCTCGGCAGGACCCGCTAAGCAATTGCTCTTGCTAGGACCCGCAAAATCGCACGCCGTAACCCCGCAAAAAATTGTCAAACAGCTCAACGTAGGGACAGTCCCCTTCCTCGCCTGAAGAAATAGCGGGCTCGTTGGGGACAGTCCCTACAACATTCTCTCCAAATTCCCGCCTAAAATATTATCTTTATCAGCTTGCGAAATAGCTAAATCGCGCACTGCGGCGATTGAGCTGGCGATATCCTTCTTGGCTGGCCAGTCGCTACCCCAGAGAATATGCTGCGCTCCAAGCACGTCTAACGCCGCCTGGAAATTGGCCTTATCCTGGTCGCCGCTAGTATCTACATAAATATTTTTCAGGAAATCTGTGGGATTGCCTTTTAAGTCCTTGACGAAATTTATGCTCCGCAACATCTGGTAAGTGGCATTAAAGCGGTTGGCCAGATGTAAGGCCACCCCGCCAAAATAGGCAAAGATAAATTTAACCTGATAATCGCGCAGGATATCCGACATCAAGAGTTTGCCTGCGCAAATAGTGGTATCAAACACGTATTCAATTACCGGAGTCAGTAGCGGGTCTTGCACGCGCTCAAAGCCAATAGGGTTGACAATCTGGGAATGGACGAAAATAGGGATATGCTGGGCCTGCGCCTGTCTATATATAGGTACTAAGCTACGATCGTCCAGATACACGCCGTTGTAGCTGGAGGCCAGGGAAATCGCCTTAAACCCTAAGCCAAGGCAACGCTTGAGCTCCTCCAGCATCTCTTCACTTTTGCCCACTGGCAATATCGCCGCGCCGATGAATTTATCTGGATAGCGCTTAAGAATTTTGGCGATATTATCATTAAAAATTCTAACTACCTCTCCAGCGCCTAATTTCAGATGCGCATCCGAAGTAGGATAGCTGAGCACTGCTTTGTCAATGCCGACCTCACGCATCATCCTGACCTGCTTCTCAATATCGCCCCAGCCCTGATGGAAGAAATGGGCGTTATTAATAATTGCCTCAGGCAGCCAGTGCGCATGCGCGTCAATAATCATTTATCTCCTGTGCTCTTTAGGATGCGCTCGGTCATCTCTTTTTCGTAAAGCGATTTTATCTCTGCGAACGCCTTCTTACCTAATTCCTTTACGATGGTCTTTTCAATTGCCGCCAGCTTTAAACTTAAAAATTCGTATTCCGGTTTTAGCGATTTTCCTTCATATTTAAGTTTTAGGCCGTCAGCCTCTTTATTAGCGATGTAATTTTGGAAGTCCGCGATAAATTTGGAGAGGTCGTTTTTGGTCTTGGCTTTTTTGAGCCCTACCAAAATCAGGTGGTCAATCTCCAGTTGGGTGAATTTGCGCTCAATCCTATCCAACTCCTCTTTAGTGACCTTATAAAGCCAGAGGCAATAACGCTTCTTAAGATTCCTTGAATCCTTATCTTGCATTATTTTTCCATCAAGGCCACCGCATCAAAATAAAGCGTGCCTTTGCCACTGCGCGGCTCAAATTGATAGCTCTTGATCGGATAATCGATTTTGCCGTTCTTATCGGCATTGTCCGGCTGCCAGTCATCGCGCACATAGAATTTATCAAAGGCGCAAATAATCTGCTTCCAGCCGGTAAAATCGTCTTTGACCATAAAACGCCAAATCTCGTTTCCATTGTCTTTGATATCAAAAGCCACGTCTGCCCCGGAATTACTGCCGTACATATAGAAGGAAATGCCCTCATATTTTTCCCAGGCAATATCTTCGGTCTTCAGTAACCAGCCGGCATTCTGGGCATCCAGGTTTTGGCCGCGGGCTACCCACATATATCCGCCTGGCACGGCATCAAAGGTTACCTTAATCGCCTGCTTTCCCGATTCTTTTATGTCTGTGGAGGCGGTAACTTCAACGCTCGAGCCGTTACCTGCGCCAAAATCTACTGAACCTTGCGGGCCTCCAGAAATTACCCCTTCAAAATCGTCAATTAATAAAAATTTCTTTTCCGCATAGCAGAAAGTCACGGCCACGCCAAGACACAGCAACGCAAGTAGCAAAAATATTCTTCTCATCTTTCCTCCTTATTCCTTACAAGGGACTGTCCCTTGCCATAGTCCCTTTTATTTCTGTGGGTGCGCCTGTTTAAAAGGTATTACCGGCGCAGTCCAGGGCGTTTGTTGGTTAATTACCGAAATCTCCAAAGGGCAGACGTTTGCCGGCACTGTAAGAGCAAACTTCACTGCATTTTCAATGGCTTCTGTGGTCATTAAGCGCGAGGTATCCGCAGTAATTTCTTTTAATTTTCCGGTGAGGTCCGTATCCGTGACCCCCGGTAAAATTGAGGTAATTTTAATCCCATGGTCACGCAACTCCCAGAAGAGGCCCTTGGAAAATGCGCGCAGGCCTACCTTCAGGGAACTGTAGACCAAAAAATTTCTCGGCAAGGGGTCGCACAAAGTTGAACCAGAGACCATATTGATGATCGCTCCGGATTTACGCTCAATCATTTCATTAATTACCAGCCGGATCAAGCGCACATAACCCAAATAATTGGTATGCACCAGGCGGTCAAAGTCCTCAAAGGGTTGTTTTTCAAAGGGGTATTGGCTGGAAACTCCGGCATTATTGATGAGGATATCGATTTTACCGAACCTTTCGCGCGTTTGTTTAACTAAATTTTCTAAATCCTCAAACTTGGTGACGTCGCAAACTACGGGTAGGACTTTTACTTTGTATCTCTTGGCGATTTCTTCCGCAGTTTCCTTAAGCGGTGCCTCCTGGCGCGCGGCAATAGCCAGATTAATACCTAAACTGGCGCAGGTTTCGGCAATGGCCTTACCAATGCCGCGGCTGGCCCCGGTGATAATTGCAGTTTTTCCTTTTAAGTCCGACATTTAGACCTCCTGCTTTCTGGCTGCCTTTTCAATTACCTCCTTAAAAATTTTCAGGTTCTCTTTAGAGTGTTTATTAATAAAACCCTCTACCTGCTCGTCGTTGAATTTGGCTTTCTCGTCCATCTGGAAGTGCTGAATCCAGGTCAATTCAACAGGACAGGAGTCCGTGGTTTGGCCTCCTTTAGCCAAAGCCATGCCTTCTGGCTGGGGCGTGTAAAGCCAGATAATTTTCATATATTTAAAGGGGAATTTCGGCTCTTCGCGCTCGGCATAGGCCAGGTATTTATCCTTAAAAAGCAGACGCCAGGACTGCCAGGACTTGTCTTCCTCGTCCGTCAGACGGAAAGTAATTTTGTTGCCTTCTTTCTTGGTAATCTCTGCCTTCTTGTATTCCGTGCCGAATAACTCTGTCCAGCGCGGGATGTCGTTAGAAATATCAAAGACCAGCTCATAAGGCGCATTAATCACTATGGAATTACAGGTATGTCCCATTTTAACCTCCTTCGCTTTTGACTTATCTCGCCTTCAATCCCTCTCTCGCATAGCAGGGACAGTCCCCTGCGGGGACAGTCCCTGCTGCAGTACTAATTTTCTATTATAGCTACCACTCTTGCCCAGGCTGCGCCGCAATCCAAAATTTTAATCGGAAAACACTGTACCTTAAAGCCAAAGACAGGCAATTTATTTAAATTTGTTAAGCGTTCGATATGCGCGTATTCGCGTTTGCGGCCAAAAAAATGCGCTGGCCATAAATAGGCAGCGTCTTTAGTGCGCAGGAAATCCTGCAGCATAAACTTATACGGCCGGTCAAAACCTAAGGTATCTATGCCGATGATATTTACTCCTTGGTCTAAGATAAACTCAATGGCCTCAGGCGAAACACCGGGATAATTAGTCAGATAATCCCGGCTGCCGAAAAACCTATCCGCGCCAGTGTGCATAAGAATAATGTCGTTGGGCTTAATCTGATAATGTATCTTGATTAATGCCTCTACGACATCACCCTTGGAGATGGCTTCTCCGGGGCGCTTATAGGTAAAGTCTAAAATTACGCCATCCGCATAACACCACTCCAGGGGAAGTTCATTTATGCTCTTGGAAGCCCGGCCTTCGGACCGGGTGCCGTAGTGGAAGGAATAATCAATATGCGTGCCGATATGCACTGGGCAGTGCACAGTCTCCAGCGATAAGAATTCTTCGTCAGGCAAGTCCTGGGGACTGATAATTCTCCTGCCTAAAAAGAACTGAATTTTACCCCAAAGGCTTCTCTTCATCATCGTCCAATTTAAATGCCGGACACCCTCCTTGTGGCCCAAGCGCTCAATGCCAAAGGGGTGCACCTCAGGAGCGCGTTCATCAATAGGCAGACTCAAGTCGATTATCTTCATGGCTTCCCCCCTGACTTTGATTGAATTATCTTTTCAATATCGTTCGGGGATGAATTCTTGGTAATCTCTTTGGGGCTGAGTTTCGTGCCAAAGGCCTTTTCCAAGGCAATCACTGCCTCTACCATTTCGGTGGAGTCAACTCCGATGCTATTTACTAAAGATACCTCGTCTTTTAATTCTTCTGGTCTGACCTTTAATAAACTTACCAGCACTTCTTTGATTTTCACTTTGGTATCCATAGGACCTCCTCTTTGGCGTATCTTGCAATCAGCACTTATCTCGCTTAGTAGGGACAGTCCCCTGCGGGGACAGTCCCTGCTGCAGTACTTATATATACGCTTCTCCTTTAACCGCACCAGCTTCCCATTTTCCCACCCCAGCCATCACGTCCTGGAAACAGAGTTTGGCCAAGGGGTCAAAATTACTTTCCATAATCCTATTGATCCTGCCCGGCTTGGAATAAAATTCGCGCATGCACCAGGCGCCCAGGCGGCCCAGGTCCTCGATAGAAAGATGGTCAGTAGGAATTACCGGGTGGAGGAAATCCCAGGTAGAGAAATCCACTTTCTTTGGGTCAATCCAATTTTTCTTCAGGGCTATTCTCCACATCGGCGAATTGGGCGCAGGGGTCACATAGCCAATCCATAAGACATCCGGGTCAACAGTATCGGCAAATTCAAACCTCTGCTTGATAATCGCCTCGGTATCGTAATCAAACCCGACCATAATATCGGCGACGATAGCGATATCGTGCTTGCGCAGGATCTCGATAGTTTTTTTGATCTGGTCAATGGTGGTGCCCTTGGCGATCTTTTTTAGTTCTTCCGGCGTGGTCACCTCAATACCGAATACGCCCATGAAGAGACCTGTCTCTTTCATCAGCGGCAGAACCCCTTCGCAATTTACCCAGTCCACTGCCCGGCCTAAGGAAACCCATTTAATGGGAATATTTTTTTGTTTCTTTAACTCGCAGAATCTTTTTACCCTCTGCGGGTCAACGTTAAAATTATCGTCCTGAATCACTACTACTTTAACGCCATATTTTTTATGCAGGAGTTCTAGTTCCTCAATGACCCTTTCCGGAGATTTGGCGCGCCATTTCAGGAAATCCGAAGGACTACGCGGGTCAAACTGGTCCCATTCATAGCAAAAGGTGCAGGCAGAGGGACAGCCGCGGGAGGTAATCATATCCACAAACGGCTTCCAGTGGGTGTGGCCCACGTATTTATCCATAGGAAACAGATCATAAGCCGGAAGCGGTAGTTTATCCAGGTCTGTCATCAGCGGTTTGTGCGGGCCCATGACGATTTTTCCGTCGCTGCGCGAGGTCACTCCACCTACGTCCTTAAAATCCCTCTTTTTGTCTATGGCCTCAATTAAATCTGCGAAGGATTCTTCCTCTCCCATAACCACAAAATCTACCGCCGGGTTTTCTTCCAGGGTCTCTACTGGCCTGGCGGAATACCATAAGCCTCCTAAAATTATCTTGGTCCTTGGCAGTACTTGCTTAATCCTTTGGGCTGCCTCTTTAAAATGGCGCAAAACTCCGTAGCCAGCATAGCCGTGGATCTGTTCGCCCATCACCACCACATCGGGATTTTTAAGCTTGACCTGCCCTACTAATTCTTCCAGGGGAATCTCTAAGGCCCGGCCGTCAATCACCGCAACCTCGCGGTAGCCGCGTTCGCGCACGTAACTGGCCCAGTGCGCATAGAGTTGGTTTGGCGATTTGTGTATACCGTGCGTAGCCCAGGCTCCGACTTTGGGCATGACAAATAAAATTTTCATAGATCCTCCTTTTGGCGTATCTAGCGTTCCTGCCTTTGTTCGCTTGGGTTCGGGACAGTCCCTACTGCAGTGGTTTTTCTACAATTAATACTGAATTTATCCCGCCCCTGCCCCGGGAAATGACCAAGGCCTTACCTATATTATGCCCTCTGGCCTGGCCCCAGACATAATCTAGGCCATTGGGGTCGGGTTCCTCCAAATTAATCGTCGGCGGAATCAGATGGTGCTCCATGGCCAAAATAGTGATAATTAAATCTATCGCGCCGGATGCGCCCAGCAGATTCCCAAACATAGACTTGGGGCAACTGATGGGGATTTCTTTGGCGCGGGAGGCAAAAACTTCTTTTATCGCCGCTACCTCTGACTTATCCCAGATCTCCACGGCCAGGCCATCCAGACTAATATAATCTATCTCCTCTGGCCTAACCCCGGCATAGCTTAAGGCCATGCTGATGGCCCGGGCCAATTCTTTGCCGTCGGGAGCCGGATCAATCCTATCTACTGCGTCGCAGGTAGTGGCAAAACCCGAAATCTCAGCCAAGATATTTGCGCCCCGCGAGGCGGCGCGCGCAGTATTTTCTAAGACCACTATCCCTGCGCCTTCGCCGATCACAAACCCACAGCGTTTCCGGTCGAATGGCCGGTAGGCGGCCTCCGGATGCGCATTATCCGTAGAAAGCGCGCCATAGGTATTGCAGCATAAAAGCGCATAAGGCGTTACCGGCGCTTCCATGCCGCCGGCTAAAATCAGATTCAATTTATTTTTGCCGAGGACCTTACAGGCATAACCAATGGCCATTAAGGAACTTGCCCGGTCAGAAATCACGGTCTTGCTGAATCCTTTGATGCCGTAATAAATGGAGACCTGACCCTGGGGCGCAGCCGGAAACCAGGCCGAGGCCATATAAGGAGATACCCCTTCGCGTCCTTCGATATATAAATCGCGCAATTCCGTCTCGGCATAAAGCCAGCCGCCGAGGGCATTGCCTAAAAATATACCCACCAGATTGGGGTCTTCTTTTTTCAGGTCAATGCCGGCGTCCTGCAGGCTCATCTCAGAGGCAATCAAGGCCATATGCGAGAAGGCGTCAATTTTTTTTAAGAGGCGTTCGGAAATGGTGCTATATTTTTCTAAGTCGTCGATTTGTCCGGCAATGTGGGAAGGATATCTAGAGGCATCAAAACGGCTAATCTCCTTTACAAATGACCGGCCGCTTTTAATATTTGCCCAGAACTGGCGCTGACCTATGCCAGAAGGACTAACTATGCCCATACCGGTAACCGCAATTTTATCCATTGAATCTCCTTAAAATTAACGCTGAATGTATCCCGGAAAAACCGCTGGAGGTCTTCAGCAGCGTATTTATTTTTTTCTGGCGCGCCACATTAGGGATATAATCCAAATCGCAGAGCGGGTCTTTTTCTTCCTGATTAATCGTCGGCGGCAAGATATTATTCTGGAAAATCAGCGGGCAGATAGTCATCTCTACGGCATTGGCCGCAGCCAAGGGATGGCCGATCATGGATTTCAGCGAACTAATCGGCAGTTTATAGGCATATTCGCCGAAAACTGTCTTGTAGGCATTGGTCTCAAAGATATCGTTCATCTTAGTGGATGAGCCGTGGGCATTGATATAGTCTATCTCCTGGGGGCTTACCCCGGCGTCCTTTAAGGCCAACGCAATGCAGCTGACCATGGCCCCGCCGTCGGAAGGAAGGTCGGTCATATGAAAGGCATTGCAGCTGGTGCCGAAACCTAAAACCTCGGCATAAATACGGGCATTGCGCTTTAGGGCATGGCCTAATTCTTCCAAGATTAAAATTCCCGCGCCCTCACCCAAGACAAAGCCATCGCGCTTATTATCAAAAGGCCGGGAGGCACTTTCAGGGTTATCATTGTGGCAGGAGAGGACATTAATCACGTCAAAAGCTCCGAAAGTCACCGGGGTAATCGGCGCCTCAGCCGCGCCGCAAAGCATCACGTCGTGTTCGGAGTCCTGAATGGTCTCCAAGGCAAAACCGATGGAGTCCGTGCCTGCGGTGCAGCCCGTCGACAAAGTACTGGAAATTCCTTTTAAGCCATACTTAGCGCTTAATTCGATGGAGGGGGTATTAAACATCGCCGCGTCGTATAAATCCGGCCTCACCCGGCTAGGGTCAATAGGGTGTTTGCCGTCGTCGGTAACCAAGGCAAATTCTTCTTCCATATATTTTGTGCCGCAGATGGCATTGGCCAGGCACACGCCAATGCGCCGAGGGTCTTCTTGCGAAAAATCCAGGTTGCTGTCTTTGACTGCCATCTCTCCAGCTACTACGGCGAACTGCACGTATCTATCCATACGCATTACTTCTTCGTGCGTCAGCCCGAGTTTAAAGGGGTCAAAATCGCGTACTTCGGCAGCAATCTTGGTGTTAAATAGCGAGACATCAAAGCCGTCTACTAATTTCACTCCGGATTTCCCCGAGACAAAGGCAGCCCAGGCATTCTCTCTGCCGATGCCATTAGGCGAAATTACGCCAACACCGGTAATCACTACACGTCTTTTGCTCATTCCTTGACTCTAGTTACTTTAAATACAATATTGCCACCATCCGGGCAGGTGACTGTGTCAATAGAATCCGGATTCTCCATAAAAAAGAATCTTGCCCCGAAATTCAGGGCAAAGAGCGCAGGAAAGGCGCAATGAAAAGCTGCGCCGCAGAAGCCGGGGATGCACCTCAACCCTTGAGTTTCCCATTTATCGCCGACTTGGTAACCAAAGCTACATTTACCCTTGACCTTGACTACTTCAATAATCATTTTTTTAGGGTGCGACCCTTTGAAATTCGGGTCCTTGGGCAACTGTTCAACCTTACCTCCTTTATCCAGAATCTCCGCCTTAAACTCCAACTTTCCTCCGTCCGGGCAGGTGACTAATAGCGAACGTTGATTATCGCGGAAAGGAAATTTTGCCCCGAAACTCAAGGCATAAGCCACGGGAAATAAGGCATGGGCCAGACCTAGACAAAAATGTTTCGGCGGATGGGTAAAGTCTTCCAGGATTATCTCATCGCCAACTTTATATCCGTGGTAACAGTCTCCGTAAACATTGGTTACCGTAAGTTTTAATTTCGGAAAGGGGGTCTCCACCATATTTTAATCAGTCAGAGATTTTGTCGAAGCAAATAACTCTTCTTTAGTAAAAAATCTCTTGGTCTCCTCTACCTGATGCACCATTTCTACCATTTTTCTGTTGAGAGGCGCAGTGAAGTTGTGTCTTTCGGCTAAACTGATAAATTCGCCGTTAATATAATCTATCTCTGAAGCCCTGCCCCGCTGGATACTCTGCAAGATTGACCCGTAAAGCGGCTCTCTGCTTAATTTAGTCATTATCCCGGAGAAAATCTTTGCTGCTTCTTGCGGAGGTAGAGCAGTTAATTTGCTGAGATTCTCTACCGGGAATCCCGGAAGGGAAACTAAATCTATGCCTAACTTTGAAATAATTTGAAAACCTTCCTTCCAGAGCGCGATGCTGATGCGGCTGACCTCTAGATCCGCAAAGGCCTCCTGCATACTCAACCCTAAAATTGCCGCCAGGCAGTTATTGGCATTGACGAAGATTTTCAGGTACTTCATCCCTTTTATCTCTTCGCTGATGACCGTCGGGAAGGCCTGGTCTAGAACCAGACTTACGGAAATTAATTCTTCATCCGGCCTGCCCTCAAAAATCCTACCGATAATCCAACTCCCTTCAAAATTGTGCACTACCTTACCCGGCTCTAAGTAGGTGGCTCCGAACATCACGATACTAGAGATAATATTTTTTGGGGGGATATATTTCGCTACCAGATGATCCGCCTGCACGCCGTTCTGAACCGTTAAGATAATTGCCTCTTTCAGCAAGGCGAGGTTGTCTTTGAGCGCGCTATCGATATCCTGCGTCTTGCAGGCAAGGATAGCTAAGTCCGGCTGGAAGACTAACTCCTCTGCGGCATTGACCTCTAGATGAAAATCTCCCCTCACCCCGGATATCTGAAGACCCCTCTCCTTGATGGCCTCCACCGCATCCCTGCGGCCGACTAAGGAAACATCTTCGCCTTTCAATTTCAGATATCCGGCCACGAGATTGCCGATGGCGCCGGCACCGATGACTGCAATTTTCATTTTTTACTTCTGCCGTTCTTGGGGAAGCCGTATTTCTGATAGTCAAAACCAGACTGTTCCAGGAGACGGACCATCATACTGTAGAAGGGCGAGGGCACGTCGGAGAAAAAGGCGCCTACCACATCCACTTCTTCCACTCTATCCGCCGACCGGCCTTGGGCCAATTCCTCGGCCTTTTTGGTGACGGCGGCTTCCATGATATGCCGATGAAAAATGGGAATCTTGGCTACCATTAATTTCAATTTGCTTTCGGTCCGGGGATCCCAATTCATATTTAAAATATAGTAAAATTTTACTATTTAAATTTGAGTATATTATAAAAGATGGGGGACAGATGTCAAGTAAATTTTTAGAGGGTTTGGGTAAGTTGCCTGAGGAACTGCACTTCTGCCTCGAGCATCCTGAGGTTATGCTCTAAGATCCGGCTTAAGGAAGAGGGAATCTGCTTGTGCCTTTGACCCTTGAGCATCTCGTGGATGTCTCGGGACAACTTATTCAGGATAAAAATGCGGCCGCGCAACCGCCTTTTGGCGATAGCGGGCTGGATATAATTTAGAAAATACAAACTTAAGTCTAGACTAAATTGTGGCCTTCTGAAATCCAGGAGGCTCTTGGTGAGCAGTTCCTGGAAACGCACTCTGCCTTTACCAGTCAAGGCATAGACAAAACGCTGGGGACGCCGGCCTTGTTTGGCGATGCGCTTGAGGATCAGGCCCCTCTTCTCTAATACGGTTAAAGGATAATAAATAGATTTTAAGTTGACCCCGGCAAAGAGGGAAAGGATTTCTTTAATCCTCCTTTTCATCTCATAGCCGTGCCGCGGTCTTTCCTTCAAGAGGCCCAATAATAATAATTCGCTCTCAATCATCCGGTGACACCAATCTCCCTGAATTTCTTGTATCTGGCCTTTAATAAATTGTCCGTACTTAGGCCTTTTAGTTCCTTCAGGTTTTTCAGAATTACCCCCTTCAAGCTCTCTGCAGTCTTCTGGGGATCGCGGTGCGCTCCGCCCAGGGGCTCCGGGATTATTTCATCAATAATCCCTACCTTGAATAAGTCCTGGGCAGTCAACTTCAGCACCTCTGCGGCATCCGGGGCCTTAGCGCCATCTTTCCACAAGATCGCGGCGCAACCTTCAGGCGAAATTACCGAGTAGTAGGCATTCTCTAAAACGCCGACGCGGTCGGCTATACCGATACCCAAGGCACCCCCTGAGCCGCCCTCGCCGATAACGATGGCTAGTATCGGAACGGAAATCCGCATCATCTCCCTTAAATTAAGGGCAATGGCCTGGGCCTGGCCGCGCTCTTCCGCGCCGATTCCCGGATATGCGCCGGGCGTGTCGATTAAAATCACGATGGGGAGGCTGAATTTTTCCGCTAATTGCATTGCGCGCAGGGCCTTGCGGTAGCCTTCAGGGTGGGCGCAACCAAAATTACGCTTCAGGTTTTCCTTGGTGTCCCTGCCCTTCTGGTGGCCGATAACCACCACCTTTTGCCCGTTTATTCTGGCAAGGCCGGCGATAATCGCTTTATCGTCGGAGAAACTCCTGTCGCCGTGTATCTGGATAAAATCCGACATCACCATGCCGATATAATCTAAGGTATAAGGCCTCAAAGGGTGGCGGGCAAGTTGCACCCTCTGCCAGGCAGTGAGGTTCCCGTAGATTTCTTTCTTCAGTTGCGCGAGTTTTTCTTCCAGACGCTTTATTTCGGAAGAAAGGTCAATCTTCTTCTCCGAGGTAAAGTGCCTCAACTCCTGGATTTTATTCTCTAATTCAATAATGGGTTTTTCAAAATTCAGCCCAGCCATAATTATGAGGAGTTAGTCCACGATAGCTACTTCCGTACCGACGGGAACAATGGTGTACAATTCCTCGACGTCGGCATTGGATAAGCGCACGCAGCCCTGGGTGACTTGTCTGCCCAGATCCTGGGGATCGGTGGTGCCGTGTATGCCGTAGCCAGGAAGGTTTAGACCCAGCCAGCGGCTACCGAGGATATTCTGGGGGCTTCCCGGCGGAACCACTGCGCCGGCCTTAAACCAGGTGGGGTTCTGAAGTTTATTCACAATCTTAAAGGTACCGGTGGGAGTAGAATTATTGGCGCCCGTTGAGACAATATAAGTTTTAAATATCTCATCGTCGGTCTTTAACATCAGGATATTCTGGGATTTATCTATCAGGATGTTGAAGGGGGCGGTATAGACTTTAATTTTTCTTCCGGGGATGATATTGTCGCTAGCAAGGTTATTGCTCTTCTTGATTAATTCTACGGTGGTTTTAAATTCCTGGGCGATTTTGCGTAAGGTGTCTCCGGGCCTTATTTCGTAAAGCGTGCTTTTGGGAGTGATGGTGGCAGAAAATAACAACTTTATGTTTATCTCCTCAACTTTTCTCTGCCAGTTCATCACCTCGCTAGAATTGGCAAAATCGCTGATTAATTTCTGGTACACGGCTTGCGCTGCCAAGAGGTTACCCCCTGCCTCCAGGCCTTTGGTCTGGGCAAGTAGATTAGCCACTCCCCCCTTTTTCAACTTAGCCAAAGAAGCGTTTAATTTATTTGCCTGCCAAATCACCACCACCCCGGCGAGGATCAAGACCACTGCTATAATCATCAACCATAATCTTTTTCTCACCCCAACCTCCTTATTATCGGTGCGCCAGGAAGGCGATAATTATACCTAAGAGAAATCCGGCAATCACCTCAATGGGCGTATGTCCGACGAGTTCACGCAGTCTGCCTTCATCAATCCTGCCCTGCCAATAGATATCTTCGGTAATCTTGTTTAAGATGCGCGCCTGCCTGCCGGTTGCCCGACGCACGCCCTGAGCATCAAACATCACTACAATGGCAAAAGAGGCAGCCAGGGCAAAATATGCGCTGCTAAAACCGTATTCCAGGCCCACCGCCGTAGCCAAACAGGAAGCACCGGCAGCATGCGAAGAAGGCATTCCTCCGGTGCCCACAAACCAACGGAAATCAAACTTCTTCTGACGGATAATCCCGATGGTCACCTTGATGGTCTGCGCGATAATCCAGGCAGACAGGGTAGTCATAAAGATTTTATTTTGCACTAACTGGGTAAATATATCTCTCATTTTTTGCCTTTGGGAACTAAGGCCGGGGCAGGCGCTACTTCTATTCTGACCTGAGCAGGATATGTGGATTTGCCGTCTTTAATCACAAAACCTTTGTTTCCTTCTTCAGATTGGCTCTGCTCTTTCATTTCCGCGCCCACCTCCAGCGCTTGCTTTCTCAATTCTATCAGCGCCTTCTTTAGCTCTCTCAGAGAGCCCAGGCGGGCAAGGAGACCTTGCTTTTCTTCGGCTAATTTATCTCTCTGGCTTTTTAAGGTGGCATTCTCGTCTTTGAGGCCGGCTACCTGCGCATTGGCCTGCTCCAGCACCAGCCTGGTTTTCTGGAGTTCTGCGTTCAGGTGGGCGATCTCCCTTATGCCTGCCCTTAAATTGTCTTTCAGTCTTGAATTTAATGCCTTGAGTTGCTGGCTGGCCTCTTTTTCTTTCTCTAATGTTTGCAATAAGTTTTGTTTCTCATTTTCTAAAACGGTGACCTGATTTTTTACCTCATTTAGCGTATTTAATAATGCGTATTTCTCTTTTAGACCCTGGAGATACTGGTAGACGCTAAAGAGGGTAATCCCGGCTAAAAGGGCGAGCAAAAGGACCTGATAATTCTTGAGATTAAGAAATTTCTGCATAGTGTATTATTATATAATTAGGCCGGATAAATTGCAAGGTAATTCTTAAGCCCTTGGTGAAATATCTTAGTGAGATTTGACCTCTTCTTGCGTCTATTATAAGTAAAGGGGGTGGTAGCAATGTTGGCCAAGGTTTGCACCTTCGGCGTGGTAGGCATTGAGGCCTATCCTATTGAGATAGAAATTGATGTTTCCCGCGGCCTGCCGGCAGTAACCCTGGTGGGTATGGCAGATACCGCCATCAGAGAAAGTAGAGAGCGGGTAAAGGCCGCGATTAAGAACTCTGGTTTTGACTGGCCAGGGGAGAGAATCACCATAAGTCTGGCGCCTTCGGGTATTAAAAAAGAGGGGGCTTGCTTTGACCTACCGATTGCCTTGGGGATCCTGGCGGCAACCCAACAATTGAATAGCCAGAATCTGAATAATTACCATATCCTCGGAGAATTATCCTTGGATGGAAGTCTGCGGCCCACGCAGGGAGTCTTACCGATTAGCCTGGCCATAGCCAAAACTAAAACTAAAAATTTTATCCTGCCTCTGGTAAATGCCAAGGAAGCAGCTATCGTTTCACAGATAAACGTATTTGCCTTAAAGACCTTGCGGGAAACCGTGGAATTCCTGCATCAGCCGGATCTGCTAAAACCTCTCCGGATTAACTTAGAAGAATTATTTAAAGAAACCTCTCATTACCCCATGGATTTCCAGGAGGTCAAAGGCCAATATCTGGCGAAAAGGGCCTTGGAAGTGGCGGTTGCCGGAGGACACAATGTGGCCATGATCGGACCTCCGGGCAGCGGCAAGACCATGCTCGCCAAAAGAGTGGCCACGATTATGCCAGAATTGAGTTTACCAGAGGCTTTGGAAGTAACCAAGATACACTCCATCGCCGGCACTCTGCCCATTAAAGATGGTATCGTAGGAATCCGGCCTTTCCGTAACCCGCACCACAATACTTCTGCCGTGGCTTTGGTGGGCGGCGGCAGTATACCTAAGCCCGGAGAGATCAGCCTGGCGCATCAGGGAGTTTTATTTTTGGACGAACTGCCGGAATTCCGCCGTGACTGCCTAGAGGCGCTCAGGCAGCCCCTGGAAGAAGGCCTCATCCGCATCTGCCGCTCGGCAAAATCCCTGGTCTTCCCGGCGAATTTTATGCTCGTCTGCGCGATGAACCCCTGCCCCTGCGGATATTATACCGACCCCAAAAAGGCCTGCCGCTGCAGCACTACCAAAATCAAAAATTATCTGGGCAAGATCTCCGGGCCTCTACTGGACAGGATAGATATCCACATTGAATTGCCTTCAGTAAAATACAAGGAGTTAACGGACAGAAAAGATGCCGAGCCATCCGCGGCAATTAAGGCGCGGGTGGAAAAGGCCAGGGCAATACAAAGAGAGCGTTTTAAAGCAGAGGGCATATTCTATAATGCCCAGATGGATACGAAATTGAGTAAAAAATATTGCCTTCTAGATGATGAGGCCCAAGAATTGCTGAAGATGGCGATGACGGAATTAGGATTATCGGCGAGGGCCTATGATAAGATCCTCAGGGTAAGCCGCACCATTGCGGATTTGGCGGGTGTAGAAAACATTTTCGCCGGACATATTTCCGAGGCTGTGCAGTACCGCAGCCTAGACAGGCAGTTATTTATTTAGCACTTCAATGCTGGTAGTCACCTCTGCAGTATTACCTTTCTCATCCTGGACAGTTAAGGTAACCTTAAAATATTGGGGCTGGAAGGAGGCGCTATAATAGGTATTGGTGGGATTGGGCCTAGTGGAGGCATCTCCGTCGCCAAAATCCCAGGCATATGCCACGATGCGGCCCTTAGGGACGTAGGATTTGGTACCATAAAATTTAACTTTCAGCGGAGAAAAACCCCGGGTAGGCTTGGCGATAATTACCGCTACCGGACCTTGGGGCGAAGTTGCGGATTTGACGACCTGGGGAGATGCTGTTATTTTTTGCTTTACGGCTTTCTGCCGCACAGCCGCAGAAAGAGGTTTTTCTTCCCTCTCCGTAACCGGTGTTTCGCTCGACGCTGTATTTTTTACTTCGCTGGGAGCGGCCTGTTCTGTAACCAGGGGCTTATTTTCTTCGGTTACCTGTTTAGCCGGTTCAGGTGAGATAACCGCCTCGGTAGCCGCAGCTAGCAGCGGTGCTTCTTTGCTCAGGTCTCTTTCGATATAGGCATTTAATTGCCCCTTGAGTTTGCTGATGTGCGCCTCTTCGCGGGCGTCTTTTCCCTCTTCAATCTTTCTTAATTTTTCCTTATAGGCCGCGTTGTGCGCTGCCCGGTAATCCGATACCGCAATGAAGGGCAGACGGAATACCCCCCCCGCTAACTTCCAAAAATAAATCCAGGGGTCCAAAACAGCCATCTTAAAATGATTTTCAATAAAGCCCATGCGCTTATAATAATCCTCCACTATATCCCTGCGCCTTTTAAACCTTTGCTTGGCTAGGCTCAAGTTCGGCACGCTATTATCTTTTCCTAAAGTATATTCCAAAATAGTATAATCGTCTCGGGAAACCACATAACCTTTATTGTACGGCTCTTTGCCGTGGTGGAATTTATAGGTGGCGCAGCCACCGAGGAATACGGCGGATAAAAATATTAAAGCGACCTTCTTCATCTTTTCTCCTTGGTTAGAACTTACGACTTAATTAAAGCGAGCGTTTCTGCGCGGGTCTTTTCGTTTTCCTGGAATATACCCCTGACCGCGGAAGTAACCGTGAGAATTCCGGGCTTTCTTAGTCCTCGGAAAGACATGCACAAATGCTCTACCTCTATCACGACCATGCAGCCTTTGGGTTTCAATTTAGACATAATTATCTCGGCAATCTGGGTAGTCAGACGCTCCTGCACCTGCGGCCTCTTGGCTAAAATATCGACCAGCCGCGCCAATTTACTTAAGCCAGTAACCCTGCCTCCTTTAGGGATATAGGCCACATGCGCCTTGCCCACGAAAGGAAGCAGATGGTGCTCGCAGCAGGAGTAGAGGGGTATGCCTTTTAAGAGGATAATCTCATTGTGTTTCTGGTCTAAGATAATTTCTAATTCCTTCTTGGGGTCTTGGTGAATGCCGGCGAATATCTCCTCGTACATCTCAGCTACCCGCCGGGGCGTATCCAAAAGGTCCTTTCTTTTGGGGTCTTCGCCGATTGCCTCCAAGATATCTCTGATCGCCTTCTCGATTCTCTTCTTATCCATCAATCCTTCCTTTACTTTCCGATGCAAAATTCCTGAAAGATCTTCTCCAATAAATCTTCAGAAAACCTTTTTCCTAATATGTCGTCCAGAGACCCCAGGGCGTCTTTTAAAGACTGGGCCATAAACTCCAAAGATAACTTATTATCTAACGAAACCAGGGCTTCTTCAATAAGTTTTTGCGCCTCTTTCAGTTTGTGGAGATGCCTTAAGTTGCTCACCAATACCGCTTCCCTCGGGGTGACCTTGCCCTGAAAAACCGCCTCGGCAAGCGCGTCTTCCAGAAGGCTTATATTTTTTATCTTTTTAGCGGATATGCCGATAACCTGTCCGAAATTAGCAAGGAGTTTTTCTCTTTCTATCTTCTCTTTCAGGTCTATTTTATTGACCACCGCGATAACGGGCTTATGCTTTAATTTCCGAATGAGCAGTTGGTCGTCCTGGTCTATTTTTTTGCTGCCGTCAAACAACAAGATAACCAGATCCGCCAAGGCCACTTGCTGGCGAGAGCGCGTTACTGCCTTTTTTTCTAGCAAGTCGCGCGGCTCGATCATGCCTGCGGTATCCACGATCCTTACCGGGATCCCTTGGATATCGATGATCTCCTCGATGGTATCGCGGGTGGTGCCGGCAACCGGAGTAACTATAGAGCGCTCCTCTTTAAGCAGCGCGTTTAAAAGCGAGGACTTCCCCACATTGGGTTTGCCGCAGATCACCACCTGTATGCCTTCGCGCAATATCCGGCCGCGGCGGTAGCCCCCTATTATATTCTTCAGCCCCTTATGCACTGCTCTCATTTTCTGGGAAATTTTCTTTAAATTAACTGTCCCTATCTCCTCTTCAGGGAAATCAATATTTGCCTCCAGGATCGCAACTATCTCTAGTAACGCCTTTCTAAAATTATTTATCTGGCTAGACAATGCGCCTTGCAACTGTGCGGTGCTGATTTTTAAGGCGGCATCGGTTTTAGCCCGGATGATCTCCAAAACTGCCTCTGCCTGCACCAGATCAATCCTGCCCTTTAAAAATGCGCGCTGGGTAAATTCTCCAGGTTCAGCCAGCCGCGCGCCGTTTTCCAGGACTAAATCTAAGACCCGGCGCATCGCCACCATTCCGCCGTGGCAATTAACCTCCACGACATCTTCTCTGGTATAAGACTTAGGCGCGCGCATCACGGTTAAGAGAACTTCATCAATGATATTTGCTCGTTGGTCAACTATCCAGCCATAATGGGTCGTATATGTCTTAAACTGCGAAGGGGCCTTGCCATCCTTAGATTTGAAAACTTTATCCGCGATTTTCAGCGCGTCCCGGCCGCTTAAGCGCACAATCCCGATCCCGGATTCACCTAAGCCGGTGGAAATGGCCGCAATAGTATCGGATAAATTAAATTTTGACATTTCTAAACTCGCCCACTACGAATAAGGAACCGGTAACTAAAATTAAATCCTCTTTGTTGGCTAAACGTAACGTCTCTACCCTTGCCTTTTTTACATCCTTGGTCTTTACAATCTGTAACCTCTTCTCGGTAATCTGTTCTCGGATAACCTTTTCCAGGGAGTTAACATCAGCTGCCCGGGGATTATTCGCCTGGGTTAAAATTATTGTCTCTGCCAAAGGGCAGACCTCTTTACATATTCCGGCAATATCCTTATCGCTGGAGATCCCCAAAACCAGAATCAGTTTTTTATAGCTAAATTTTTCTTTAATTGCTTTCCTTAAGGCCTGCGCCGAGGCCACATTCTGGGCTCCGTCCAGGACCAGGAAAGGTTTTTTAGAAATAACCTCGCACCTCCCCGGCCATTTGGCTTGAGCAAGCCCGCGCCGGATAGCGTCCCTGCTTATTTTTATATTGTAATTCCCTAGTGCCTTGGCCGCGGCAAGAGCGACTGCCGCATTAACCAACTGGTGCCTACCGATTAATTTAGTCTTTAGTTTCGGCGGCTTGCTTTTTACTTCGACTAACCTCGCCCCCATTTCTTTACATTTGTCCCGGATTACCTCTTGCACCTCTGCTTCTTGCGGCGCACTGATTACCACCCCATGTGATTTTATAATTCCGCATTTTTCCGTGGCAATTTCTCTTAAGGTATTACCTAATTTTTGGGTATGCTCGTGACTAATGGGGGTGATGGCGCAGACCAAAGGCGTGACTGTGTTGGTGGCATCCAACCTTCCGCCTAATCCAGTCTCCAGAACCGCAAAATCCACTTTTCTCTCCTGAAAATAGACTAGAGCCAAGGCAGTATAAACCTCAAAAAAAGTCAGCGGTCCATAGGTTGATTCCGCATTGAATTTTTCAATCGCTGGCTTTAGTCTTTCTACGACGCGGGTCAGCTCAAGCCGCGAAATCATCCCTTCGAAATCAGTCGTTGGTCGTTGCCTGCCTGCCGGCGAGGCAGGGTCTTTAGTGGTTGGTTTAAGGACCCTGATCCTCTCGCGGAAATCCGAGAGATGCGGAGAGGTGTATAGCCCTACCTGGAAGCCGGCCTCACGCAATATATAGGTAAGGAAGACGCAAGTGGAGCCTTTGCCTTTGCTGCCGGCAATGTGCAGACACCTCAAACTCTCCTGGGGGTTATGGATTGAGTCTAGGAAATACCTGATGCGCTCTAATTTCAGCGATTCTTTATAGGGGAAGAACGGGATTCTTTCGTAGTCGATAAAACCTTCTAAATAATTTATTGCTTCTGGGTAGGTCATGCATCAATGCCGGAAATGCCTTATCCCTGTCGTGACCATGGCAATTCTGTATTTATCTGCCATTTGGATAATCGCTTCGTCCGCAATGGACCCGCCGGGTTGGATGATGGCCTTAATTTTATGCTTGGCGGCTAACTGGATGGCGTCTTCCTTAGGAAAGAAGGCATCTGAGGCCAAACAGGAGCCGGAGGTTAATTTGCCGGCCTTTTTCGTAGCGATAAATACCGAGTCCACGCGGGACATCTGTCCTGCCCCAATGCCCACAGTCTTTCTGCCGCGCGTTAAAACAATGGCATTGGATTTTACGTGCTTGGCGACTTTCCAGCCGAAAACAAGACTCTCCATTTCTCCAGGCGTGGGTTTTTTCTTAGTTACGACTTTAAGATTCTTCTCGTCCAACGTTAAACTGTCTTCATCCTGCAGCAGGAGTCCACCATCAACCCTTTTGAAATCAAGACCTGGGCACTCTTGCAGTAATTGCGGAAATTCCAGTAGCCGCAGATTTTTCTTGCCTTTTAATAACACCAGCGCATCCGGCGTAAATTCTGCAGAGATTACGCATTCTAAAAATCCGCTCTTAGCGATTAATTCGGCTAGACCTAAATCTATTTTTCTGTTTAGCGCGATGATGCCACCGAATGCGGAAAGCCTATCGCAATTGAAGGCATCCCTATAGGCAATAAGCACGTCTTTATTTTCCGCTACACCGCAGGGATTATTATGTTTGATAAACACCACCGCAGGATTAGCGAATTCCCGGACGATCTTGACTGCGGCCTGCAAATCTAAAATGTTATTAAAGGAAAGTTCTTTACCCCAGAGCTGTTTCAGCGTCACAAGCCCCGCCTCTTTTGCGGCCTCGCGGTAAAAGGCAGCCTGCTGGTGCGGATTTTCTCCGTAGCGTAAATCCTGAATTTTAATAAATTCTAAATTGATTTTTTCTGGGAATCCTGGACGCTGGACGCTGGACGCTGAAAGATGTTTACTTAAATAATTATAAATAGCGCTATCGTACTGGCTGGTGCGGCTGAAAACCTCAATCCCCAAATCGCGCAGCAGTTCTTCGGATAAGGCCCCTTGATGCCTTTTTAATTCTGCGATAACTTGGGCATAGCGATTGGGGCTACAAATTACCGCTACGCTCTTGTGATTTTTGGCTGCCGAGCGTAGCATCGCCGGACCACCGATATCAATATTTTCAATTACCTCTTCTATGGCCACACCGGGCTTCTGCGTGGTCTTCTCGAAAGGATAGAGATTCACTACTACCATATCTATAAGGCCGAGGTTATGCTTTTTTAAAGTTTCCAAGTGCTGGGGGTTATCCCTTAAGGCCAATAGGCCGGCGTGAACTTTAGGATGCAGTGTCTTTACCCTCCCGTCGAGCATCTCGGGGAAACCGGTATATTCCGAAACCTCCACCACCGGGATATTATTTTCGCGCAGCAACTTTGCCGTGCCGCCCGTGGAGATAATCTCTACCCCTAACTTATGCAGTTCTTTGGCAAAATCAAGAATGCCTGCTTTGTCCGAGACGCTAATCAAGGCCCGCTTAATCTTAACCATCTATAATTCCTCCTTAAATTTATTTGTGGAAACGGAAATTCACCCAATCCGCATCCTGCACGAGGTAATCTTTTGCTTCTAAACGCAGCTTCCCCGCCTGCTTGGCCTGATTTTCGCCGCCGGCATTAATAAAATCTGAGTAGCCGATAATCTCAGCGCGGATAAAGCCTTTCTGGATGTCGGAATGCACCGCCCCTGCCGCCTCCCAGGCCGTTGTCCCGTTTTTAATCAACCAGGCGCGGGTCTCTTTTTCGCCTGCGGTAAAAAAACTGATGTATCCGGTCTCTTTTAAGGCCCGGCTCAATAAGACGTGGATATCTTCTAACTCGGCCTCTCCAACGACGATAACCGGCCGCAGAGAAAACAGACTGTATCCAGATATGGCATTTTTTTCCTCCGGCGCCAAAGGCGCCTGAAAGATAAATTCCTCTTTTTCCAAAATAGACTTTAGTTTATTTAGTATCGCCTTTTCTTTTTCATCTTCTGCGCGCTCCAGGCGCGTCTCCACAAACTCCAGGTCTCTGAGGATCAAATCCATCTTGGCGCCAAGCGAAACCAAAATCGCCTCGCTCTCAAAAACAGCGTCTTCGCCGACCAGTTCCACCTGGACATAGGTTTCTTTTTTGGACTTCGCCAGCCGATAGACCTCATCCAACCGGCTATCTTTGATAGTGTATTTACCCGGGCTTAATCCAGGAAGGGAAAAGATGGCTATCTTCATAATTACTATTCTTCTTCGGGTTTCTTGGAGGCCTGGTAGTGGCTAATGATCCCAGAGGCAATCTTATGCGGGACCTCTTCGTAATGCGCGAAGCGCATGGTATAAGAACCCCTGCCGCCGGTTAAGGAACGCAGGTCATTGGCGTAGGTAAACATCTCGGCTAAAGGCGCCTGGGCCTTGACCATCTGGGATTTGCCTTTTACCTCCATACCCATAATGCGTCCGCGCCGGGAATTAATATCGCCGGATATCGCCCCCAGGTACTCCTCCGGAATAAAAATCTCCACTTCCATTATCGGCTCTAATAATACCGCAGCGGAGGCAAGCACTGCCTTTCTTAAGGCCATCGCCCCGGCAATCTGAAAGGCCATGTCTGAGGAGTCAACTTCGTGATAAGAGCCATCGTATAAGATAACGCGCAAGTCCACTATCGGGTAACCGGCAACCGCACCCTCACTGCAGGCCTGGATGACGCCCTTTTCTACTGAAGGGATAAAGTTGCGGGGTATCGCGCCGCCAAAAATTTTATCCACGAACTCAAACCCCTGGCCTCTTTCTAACGGCTGGATCTCAATCCAGACATCGCCGTATTGGCCGCGCCCGCCTGACTGGCGCTTGTACTTTCCCTGCACCTTTGCGCTTTTAGTAATCGTCTCTTTATAGGAAACCTTGGGTATACCTAAATCTACCTCTACGTTGAATCTCTTTTTCATCCGTCCCACCATTACCGAGAGATGTAAATCTCCTAATCCGGAAATAATCAATTCTTTAGTCTGAGGGTCATGGCTGAATTTAAAGGTAGGGTCTTCTGCCGCCAGTTTCTGCAGGGACCCGGAAATCTTGTCTTCGTCCTGGCGGGACTTAGGCTTTACCGAGGCGGATATCGCCGGCTCCGGAAAAACAATCGGTGCGAATAAAGTTTGGTTTTTCTCATCCTGAGAAAGCGAATCCGAAGTCGTCGTCTCTTTTAATTTGGCGATGGCCACGATATCGCCGCAGGAAGCCTCTTCAGTAGTCCTCTGCTCCTTGCCCTGCAGCAGGTATATCGGCCCAATCCTTTCCTTAGTTTCTTTGTTCACATTATAAAAGCCGGTGTTGGCCGTTAATCTCCCAGAAAAAACGCGTAGCAAGGTCAATTGTCCGACGTAGGGATCGGAGATGCTCTTAAAGACAAAAGCCGCAAAAGGCGCATCGGCCTGAAGCGAAACTTCCTTTATCTCGTCCGGTTTTTGAGGATTCTTACCCTCTGGTTTGATCCTCTCTGTAGGATTAGGCAGATAATTAATCAGGGCATCCAAAAGCTCGGGGATGCCTTTTTCGCTCACGGCACAGCCACTAATTACCGGGAAGACCTTGCATTTAATGACCGCCTGCCTTAGGCCGCTAGTCAATTCTTCGGGGGTAAGTTTACCTCCCTCCAGATATTTCTCTAAAAGTTTGTCGTCGCTTTCGGCAATGGCCTCTATCAAATCTGGGCTGTCCAAGGCATCTATTTTGACCGCCCGCTTAGAAAGCACACCCTGGATATCCCGCAGGGCCTTTTCTGGATCAGCGCCTTCTTTATCTATTTTATTCACAAAGATAATGCGGGGTAAATTGTTTTCTTCGGCAATCTGCCAGCCGCGCTCAGTCCCTACCTCTACCCCGGAAGTGGCATCCACCACGATCACTGCGCTATCCACCCCGCGTATTCCGCAGAGCACCTCCCCAAAGAAGTCTGCGTAACCCGGGGTATCGATAATCTGGATACGGTTATTTTTATAATCGCAATAGAGGAGGCTGGAGTTTATGGAACTCTTTCTTTCTATTTCATCGCTACTGTAGTCGCTGACGGTATTGCCTTCGTTGACTGTGCCTTTGCGGGTCGTGGCTTTAGTAAAATAAAGGAGGCTTTCAGATAAGGAGGTCTTGCCTGACTGGGCATGGCCGAGGAGGATAAAATTCCTTTTGTTGTGGATATCCATAATAAATACACTCCCTTTCGTC
>CAZKSS010000006.1:0-24903 GCA_964555545.1 uncultured Planctomycetales bacterium | reverse complement strand
GGAATACAGGGACGTCTTTGAATCCCCTCACAAGGGTGTCCCCCAAATGCCCCAGCACTGGCAGAAGCAACACCACAGCTATCACTATTAGGGCCAACATGGCAATCATAACCGGTAGCTCAATCAGCGCAGAGCCGCTACGCCGACCACGTGGGGACACCCTTCCGATTGGGTTGAAAGACGTCCCTCCATTCGCTACATCCGCCTCGCCCGCGCTGGAGGGATTTGCGCTCTTGAAAAAAACAAGCGGCTCTAATGCTTGGTAATGTTCTAAAAGGGGCGCTGTTTCTTCTGCAGGGTGCATATGTACTCCCTGCATAATCGCACAAAATGGCTCTATCCATGCTGATGAACCAAAGAAGGAAAATGCCGCACAACCGCCTGCTTTAATTTTTCCCGGTATGGCACATAAAAATCTCTCATTAGGCACCGAATCCATATAATCCACAACATTAAGACATAATATGACGTCAAACGTCTCCGGGTCATTCAAAAAGTCATTCGAGAGCGCATCCATATCAATAAACCTTACCCGCCGTCTAAGGATATCAGTTGCGATATACTGCTTACCATTCCGATCAAAATGCTCTGCCGGTATTTCTCTTTTACTATATAAATCATCGTAGCTGTATATCCCAATCATGGCTGGCAGAAAACATTCTTGAGTTGGATTAAGTCCTAATACCTGAATCCTTTCTGGATCCACTTGCAAGTCTGCGCAGATTGTAACTGCCATTGAAACGGTAGAATATACTTCTTCTCCCCGGCCAGAACCAATACATAGAATCTTAATCGGCCCGCCTGCGTTTATCTTGTTGGAAATAACTACACTCAAATACGCCTTCATTATAGGATAGCGATATAGCTCACTTTGTGAAGTCGATATATAATGGTAATTTAATACCCCTGCCCCCAGCCGAAAAGAATAATATATCGCCTCCCAATCTACTCCGTCTTTAAAGTTGCCTATTTCAGCTACCTCTGGTGGAGATTGTGCCTTTTCCCAAATTGTTTTTTTATTTCCCGCGCCACCCCCCGCCCCGCCGACCGAGCCCTTGTTTTCCTTCTTAGGCGAAGGAGTCCTGCGAAGTCCCGAGCCGTCATCACTTACATCTTGCGACGAGGGAAGGCCGCCTTGCGGCCAAAGGCCCCAGCCGCCGTCGTCCGCTGCCGGCCCGCCGCGGGATAAACCAAGGCCCGAATGCGGCATATCGCTAAAATCATCATCCGCCTCGCCCGCGCCGCGGCGATAATTAGCCCCTTTCCCATTCTCCTCTTTTCGCTTTTCCAGTAGATATCTTTTTCTAGTTCCTATGCGATTTGTCGTACGACCAATAATTCTCTTAAGAAATCTGCTATCCCACCTATCAAGGAACTCTCCTAACTCTTCCAGAAACGAGCCCCTAAGCGACTCGCTTTGTTTCATAAAAACCCTAGCCTCGGTAGACGACTTTGAAGGCTCCTGTATAATTAAAGGTGTGGCCATATCGAAAGCCGCCCAATACGATTCCCTTTTATGGCTAATATAATATGCGGCCTCAACTAAACCTTTAGCTACTATCCGCGGATCTTTGTGACGCAATCTTTCGATTAAAAAATAAATCAATAACCGTGCGTAATCCAACCAGTTTTTAACCTTCAAAAGTTCGAGGTTCTTCTTACTGCCATCAAAAAAAGTTATTTCAATCACCTCCGGTCCTCCAAAATAATGGCGAGACGAAGGTGCTGCAGAAGCAGCAAAAGGTTCTAACCGTCTATTAAGTAGACCAATAAATTTTCGTGTCCCTTCTGCGCCTTCTGCCCCACTGCTATTTCCAGTAACTAATACAATATCAATATCTTTTCTCTCTCCCCAGGAATATCGATAACCAGATACGATTCTTATCTCAATTGAACTAAAGAAATATCTCTGCATTTCTCTTGCAATATCTTCAATTATTCGTTCAAATTGCGATATAGTAACTTCTCCGTCAGGATACCGAAATACAGGCGGATCTATTATTGGTTTTTTCCCTTTTGTGAAAATTGGGGACGTTTCTATTTTTCTTCCCTTCACCATCCCCGCCACCGCAATCGGCATAACCAGGCCCGCCAGCCAATGCGGCTGCGCGAGCCCCGTTACAAACCCCGCACTTAACAAATTGCTACCTAAAGTTTGTAACGGGGCGAGGGCAAGCGCGAGGTGGAATGCAGAAAAATGAAAGATTCCCGAGAACACGGGTAAAATATGGACGAAGATAGTGCCGAGGGTTGGTAAATGAAAGTTGGAGGCAAGTAGTAAGCCGACAAAGGCAAGAGGAATGAGACCAAAGGTTCTTCCTTTGGAAGCGGGCGGTGCCGCTGTTTCATCTCTTGAAAGGCCTTGGGCGCGTTCTAAACCTCTAATCTGACTCTTTAACTGCTGAATTTGTCCTCTATCTCTGGGGTGGCACCCCTCCAGCATAGCTAGTCTATGCCGAAGGATATTTAATTGGGATAATTGCCGTTTCCTTACATCCGGGGGTGTTTTCTTAGGAACAAGTATAATTGCGTTTGGGGTAGTAAGCATTCCTCCTTCATCCACTTGTAAATCTTTGCTATTTACAACTAAACGGGAAGCTCCGCCTCCATCACCGCAAATCGCGCTGACTATTTCCAATCCATTTTCTTTTCCATACTTAAGTATCAACTCGGCGAATTCCTTGTAAGAAGGACCTATTACTCCTCCCAAAGCGTGTATAGTAGTTAAAAGTAATCCCTCTTTATCGCCTTTTTTAAATGTCACATAAGCAGTCCATGACCTATTATGTTCATAAACCCCATCGTCCTCCACTGAAACTTTACCATTGGATATAAGAATAGGGCCGCATTGCAATGCTTGTTTAATCTTCCCTAAATCATCAAAAGGATATCTCTTTTCTTTATAATAGTTTGCTGGAACTACCAAGACCTCCCCGTCCCCTTTTACTACAAATATTCCTTCCACGTAAAAACTTCTTTTAAACTTCTCAAGGAATTTACTAACTGCCTTACCGTCACTAATTACTAATCCCAGAGGTTCTCTGCAGGACCAAGGCCCAAAAAAGACTCCCTCTTTAATAGCGTAACCGCCATTAATCCCTGCAATACCATTAACCCTATTCATCATTATCTGGATATTGTCAGAATTAGCCCTATCAGAAGTAACAATTTTAATCTCGAAATCTCTCAAATCATAACCCTCTATCCTCCTGACCGTAGCGCCGATAGCGACAACAAGGCCCTTGATAACTAAAGGTGTCTCGCTATATCTTAAAGATGTGGGATAAGGTTCTATATTTACTCGTCGCTCTTCGTTCCCCGCAATTATTTCACCAGAGCCAAGTGCTCGGTTAAGGCATAAGGACGAGGTCACTATCATTCTTAAATCATGTTTTAAATCGCATTTTCCCCAAAAGCCATAAGTATTCCAAATGAACAAAAGAATTAGGGTAGAGATAATAAGAGACGGCGCCCGGTACATCCACGCCTTTATATCTCTCGCTGGTATCTTAGTCTTACGCAATAAGTTTTTAATTATCAAACCTATGCTAATAAAGGCTATCCCTGCGGTAAATGCCGCACCAATCCAGCCTACTTGCTTAACAAATGTTGAACAACCCAAGGCGAATATAAAAGACCTGGCTATAATTAATGCTAGGGCTGAGCAATAAGCTACTACAATGCCAAAATGGATAATATCTACTTTTTCAGCAGTTTCTGGCTCAAGCTGTTTTTTAATATTCCTCATCTCGTCTCCATCCCCCTCAAGCAAGCTTGATACATTAAGAGCAAAGTTTGAAAAGGCGACGATTGCGGCCCAAGGCTGGTCAGGAAACTTGAAGAGTAACATAACGAAAAGTATCATGGTAAGATAAGCCTTGAGTTCAAACAGTCTGCTTCTAGGATCTTGAGTTGAGGTCTTAACTTTTATACCTTTCCGCCAGGAAAAGGAAATTTTAGGCTTATCTGTTCGCTTTTCTTCTGGCCGGCCCATATTCTCAATCTTCCAAAAGAAATAGCCGAATCCAAAATGCCATAATTCATGAAGAAAGATACCAATAGTCGTACTGATTATAAGAGCGAGAGAAACATCTATCAGCCCTGCATTATCTCTTATAGCGCCTTTTATCATTAGTACAACAATGACTAAAAATCCTATCACCAACGCCGAAAAGATATTCTTTGAAGTGAGGAGTTGCCCGGGGGGTCCTTCATCATTTCCAGGGATGGCTTCCTCTTTGACGGCTACTCGGCCACGCATTCCCGGTAAACCTTGTGAACCATAATTATTTTTAACCAACGGCAGACGGATGGTGAATACCGTGCCGTGGTTGTCGGGAAATTCGCTCTGGTGGCGGGATTCCACTTGAATTGTGCCGTTGTTGCGCTCAACCAATTCCTTAACAATATTTAAGCCTATACCCCGGCCTCGTCCTTTAGTAGAAACAAAAGGATCATAAATCTGCAGCAACATATCCGGAAGAATTCCACATCCGTTATCTGAAAACCTAAGCACGGATGAATTACCTTCTATGTCAATATCAATATTTATCCTGTTGGCTTTGGCATTTTCTGCATTTCTGAATAAATTATAGACTATTCTTACAATATCAGGTTCATCTGCGAATACATAAAGTGGTACTGCGCTGCTTGCTATGCTTACTTTAGCGTGCAACGTAAAAAAGTCTTCAAAATGGCTGATTACTTGATTTAAGTCAAGTGCTTTTCGCTCATCAGATTTAGGCTCAAATATATCTCTTAAACTTCCGTAAGCGCAGAATAAAACTACCTTCATTTGATTAAACTGCTGCTTATGCTCTGGGATCCTTTCCGAGATCGCATTCCACCACTTTATACATATAGACAACTGCTCTATTAATTCAAAATAGCGCTGGCGTAACAGCAAAAATTTATCGGCATTGAAATCATACGAGATTAATGCTAAAGTCTCAGTTAATGAAGCCTCGGTTTCTTTAATCTGTTTCAGCTCTTCTTCGGAAAGAAGAATATTGCCAAGACCATAAATAATATAAATATATCCAGCGGCCAGTGTAAACATATTAAGCGGTCCTCTTAGGTCATGCAAAAATATGGCTGATAAGTAATTATCAGTAAAAACGTGTAATATGTCCTGATACGTCTTCTCTAGTTTTGTAAATTCCTCTCCCATTCCCACCCGCTCAATCACCTCCCGCGCCCGGGCGGCAACTTCCTCGCCGTGGCTGCCGAGGGCAAGGGCAAATAATACACTCTTGGTAAATTCTGGGGCATTCCTTAGAGCTCCCTGCAGATAACTCGCTGCTGCGTCTATATCGCCTTTTCTAATGCAGGCGCGCGCCCTTAAGGCATCACCTTCTGCTGCAAATTCAGCGTAGGGATAAAAGCCCTGCTTTTCTAAATAGCTTGGGATGATCTGATCACCAAGCATGCCTTTAATATCATCTGTATGGAAACTTTCTTCAGGAGCCAATAACTGCTGCAACTCTGCGCATTCATTGTAAATCTTTATCCCCGCCCTGGTGCATTGTTTAACTAATTCTAATGTCCTACCGGAGGTGTCTTCTTCGGCTTTCTGAACGGCATCGGACAAAATGCTTGAATGTCCTTCCCCATTGCCTTCACAGACAGAAAGCCGATACAAACATAATAACCGGCATAACCATTCTTTTTCCGCCGGGGTTAAATTTTTGATTTGAGAAATAATCGCCTCAGCAATAATCGGGATGAAGTAATGTAGTCCTTTGGGATTACGCGTTAGTGTGGTACGGTCAAGCACACGCTGCTTGTAAAGTAGGCAATAAACTTCCGACGTAAAATTCTCCCCCCACACCGGAGCATCGCCTTCAGCGCCATCAGTCTTAGCCCACAGCCAGATGCGCTCGGCGCGGGCCGCGGCGCTATCCGGATTATATCCATCCCACATTCCAACAATTGCCCGGGTCAGCAAAGAATCTAAGTCGTATAATGTGACCTTAAATGGAGGTTTGGGGAGAAATCTAGATCTGTGAGGATACAACGCCAATACTTCCTGTGCGGTCTGGTTACCTTGCTCAGCCATGGACTGAAGTTTAGAGTATACCTGCGCAAAAAGATGAGGAGCATCTTCATCCAGGCCCAAAAGCGCCCCTATTGCAAACTGGGCATTTAAGTCGAATCTTTTCCAGAACTCTTCAGCCAGGGGCTGATAAACCGCATCATAATCGCCTTGATAATCAAGCATCTCCTGCGCAGCACGGTTACCCTGGCTGGCCAGAGCCCTAAGGTGCTTTTCTAAAATCTTGAAATCTTCAGGATATTCCCATTCAACTTTTCTGAATTGATGCCAAGCCCATTCTATATTACCCACCACTAAGGAATTTAAAAGCACTCCGATATTCTGGATGATGCCCATAGAATCGCCAAGCTCTTTCATAAGCGGTTCATCGGGCGCAGAGTAGATAGAAGAAAAATAAGTGCTGAATAAATGAGACACATCAAAGCGGATAGAATGGTGGTGGCTGAAGCCATAAAGCTCTGCCTCGGCAAATATGGGACAGGTAAACTTAAGGAATTCTGAGAAATCCAGCTGTTCTTGCGTATCCAACGCGCAAAAATATTCTCTGATCTCATCCCATGAAGCCATTGGTTCGCCAAAGAGCATCTCTTTAATCCGGTCAAAGTCCACTTTTAGGAACCTGGCGGATTTTTCTGCAGCGTTAATAACCGATAAGGTAAATAGATGCCGCACGATTGCGTCTCTTTGGGGGTCTGCATAATCTGATTCTATTGCTTCTTCCTGCGCCAGCCTTACGACTTCTTTTAACGCCGCCATATCCAGATTCTCCCCCCACACCGGAGCATCGCCTTCGACGCCCTCAGTCCTCGCCCACAGCCAGATGCGCTCGGCGCGCAAGGCTGTTTCATGATCCATTTCTAAAAATTCCTGGGCTGTTTTTAATTTGGATAAAACTATCTTTGCGCGGCCTTCTTCCATCAGGCCTGACTCAACAGCCAGATTAATACAACGGATAATAAATCCTTTTTCCAGGTCTCTGGGCACCAGGTACACATAATGCAAACCGGAATCAAAATCCCGGCCCTTTTCAGTCTTAACAACACCCTCACTCTTATGACTAAGGCCGGGAAGTAAAACTACGTAGCAAGGACCATAGGCTCCGGCCTCATAAGTATTATTTATAAATTTACCAAAGCAGGAATCTCTAATCTTACCATCAATCATTATCTGGGCTAATTTAGGCACTGAGATAAGGTCGCGTTTATTATACATACCCATTGTAGACCAATGGCTTTTATTCCCTAATGTGCCGTGGCCTAAGAAACCCAACTCCCGCAGTTTTTCTAACGCCATTTTCATCGGCTCCACTTCTTTCTGCTGTTTTGGAGTAAGTTCGTCAAATTGTTCCCACATTGCGAACACCGAAATCAATGGATCAACCTCAGATGCTTCAGGGTCATAGGGCTTCTGTATAGGACTGCGTAAACACTTAAAATCAGTAATCATCATCAGACAAATTTCATAAACAAATTTCTGCTTAACGCTCAACTGCGGCCAGATATTACCAAAATAGTCAATCCATTCATCCTCCCGCAAGCAATATCTGGCAATTTGGGTAATGAAATCCAGGGGCTTGGAAAAGAAATTTAAGCCAGAATCAAACACTTCCGTTGCCCGCTGGTAAATCTCCTCTCCACGGTTGCCTAACAGTAAAGGAGCGATAAATTTTAATGCGCTGGCAAGCATAATGCCTTGCTCTTCTCCTTGGGAATTCTCAACCACAACTTTTACGGCATCCAATAACCCTAAATCACTATCTACATTATCCAATAGGGTCTTAATATCGCCTTCCCTTAGGCATCGTGCCACCTCCTCCGCGCTCAGGCCGCCGTTAGAAAAAGTATCTGGCGCTTTTTGTCTGTTATTTCCTTTGTTTGGCCCCGCTCTAAATTTTAAACTACTGCCGCCTGTTAAGTAGGCTAAGGCCTGTCTTATTTTAACGGCCAGAAAAGTTCTTTGCGTCCGGAAATGTAGCTGGCCGTAAAATTTAAACGGCTTTGCATCCATGCCTACGGCCACATTTTCCCAATAATCTTCCTGCGGCTCTAAAAGAGTAATATTGCGGTATTCGCATTCCCTGATTAGTCTTTCCTTCTGCTCTCTTGAACGCACCAATATCTTCTCATCGGCGAGGGAATTATTTAAAGCATGCCCTCCTGCGATAATCTGTGCCTTCAAATTAGTTGCGCCGTAGTGTTTTAGACGCGCGGTTATCTTATCCAATGCGCGGGGTAAATTAGTATCGAGGGCAATATGCGCAAGAGAGACTGCCTTGCCTTCTTCGAATAATATCAACACCAGACAGTTATAAATACCCAAGGTATATAAATACTGCTTGCGGCTTTGTTGGCTGATTATCCCAAATTGCCCTTCGTCAACTACCTGCGCCTGCTCTAAATCCAATCCGGAAAATATGATATTGCGATCTTCATCATGCCCCCATGGCCTATCTTCTGGCTTGGGAGCAAAAACTTGCCCGGCCATAGCACGCAACGCACGTTGTTTTTCTTCGTCTCCCAGCATAAGTCTTACCGCCGACCTATAACTATTGCTATCATCCTGGCCTATCTTTTCATCAATACCTTCGTCAACCATCCTTGTCAGCTCAAGCATGCCGCGCATTCCCAGATGGACAAATACCCTCAATAAGGAATCATTGTATATATAACGCAATATCTCTTCGGGGCTCTGGCTTACTTGTCCAACGCACAAATCAGCATTGGTAATATCAAAAAGCCTGATATCACCGGTAGTAGTAATAAAAATACTTGGCCCACCTACATCCAAAGGCATGCCTAACGGCATATGTTCAATTGCCAACAGATGGTCAAAGCATAAAAATGGCTCTCTTTCCTGCGAACTCAATAACCTGGCCCTTTGGCTGCTAAAATCTACGGGTTTACCTTCTAAGGCGATATCTATTCTTCCTGTATCTAAAATTAAAGTGCCGGGGACAACCTGTCTGCCATAGCCACGCCTGATTTTCCCGCCAAATTCAGCAATAATTCCATTTATTAGGGGATTATTATCTAAATCCTTTTCTAACAAATACCCTAACGCTATCCTTAATGGATACTGCCTGCTATTGCTGCGCTCGGTAACTAAACGAATTACCCTTTTAACATTATCCAGTGGAACCCGTTCCAATTTGAACCTGTCCACCGCAAGGAATAATACTACTTTTACCGAACCTTTAGCCGCCGCTATTCTTTCTTCTGCCGCGCGCTCTAAACTCAAAATAAACTCCATAGCACTGTCATCCGAACTCGCCCACAAAGCATTGGTGAATAAATTAATTATCTTGACATCAGATTCTTTGATTAGCCATAAGACCTTTTCCTTTTCTAAAGTCGGCTCTCCCTCGCCAGAGATATTTAGCACATAAGGCCTGGCGCTGTTGATAAACTTTATGGCGGCGGCGACTGTGTCTTCGGACATAGCATATTTTTCGGCATGTTGCGCATGCAAAGCATAAGATAGTGAGTTATTTGAGCAATAGCGGCATCCTCCATCGCACAGCCGGGTTAAGGAAACAGCTATATTATCAATCCTATAACGGCGCAACCATTCTTCTGGCGGCGCGCTGTGGTCCCCGCTCGTCATCGCCCCCAGCAATAATATAGGTAAGCCCGCCGCCGCGTGCGGGTGCGCGAGGAATACAGGGACGTCTTTGAATCCCCTCACAAGGGTGTCCCCGAGGTACCCTAGACCTGCCAGTAACTTCGGCGCTGCTATCGCTATTATTACTACCGAAACAATCACCAGCAGCAGTTCAACCAGAATATAACCGCGACTACGGCCAGGACGGGGACACCTTTCCGATAGGATTGAAGAACGTCCCTGAGTCGGCCTGCCGATTATGGCGGTCGTGTTACGTATTAACCAATGTATCTGGCCTTCTCCATCTATCGCGCCACGCTTATGAAAACGATCGGCTAATTCCCGGGGAGAAGAAGCGTTACATAAAACAGCCAGGGGCCTGATACCAGTGCTTCTGGTAACCACTTCAACATCTTCCTCAAATATCTCCGGATAAAGTTCAATGTCCTTGACCCGCCCCAGTGCCAAACCAAGGAAATCCCCGACTGCACCAACTTCTGTCATTAACCAAGCTATGGCCTGCTTTATTAATACGTTGGTGTGAGCCGATATTAGCGTAGAGGGATACAACCAAAGCATAGCCACCCGGCGTCCATCTTCGGTATCAGCTAATTTAAAATGAACGCTGTCTTCCTTTCGTGCTCGCGGGCGCCTAATTGCGATATAATAATCGTTACACCAAAAATCGGGATCATATCGGATTAATTCAGCACGGCGATGAATAGTCAATATAACATCCCCAAATTTTATCTCTTCACCTAATTTAAGGTAAGGCGCAGGAATAAACCATCTAAATTTCTCTGGCGAAATAACATCAAAATCTTCTTGGAGACGCGTAACCCTGCGTTCAATACGCCGGGCTTTTTGTATAATTTCACGGACTAATTTCTCCTCTTTTTCGCCGGTCACTCTTTGCAAAGGCACCCCATGTTTTCTATAAAAATCTCTTTGAGTCTCTTTCCACGCTCTACGCCAAGTATCCGGCCGAAGATACAGGGGATCCTTATAATCAACGTTTAAATCCCTATTTATTTCTTGCAAAGAAACTAAAATAGTTTTTCCCGCCCCGCCGCTCGTCATCGCCCCCAGCAATAATATAGGTAAGCCCACCGCCAAGTGCGTGTGCGCGGTGGCGAGGACGACGAATACGCCTGCGAAGAGAGACGCCAAAACTACCGCCGCAACTTTGGCTTGACTTGAAGATGGATTTATAGTATAAATTAAACCGTGAGCAGGATATTCTACACGCACCATAGCGAAGTCAGGCTCAGGCAAAGAGGACTCTCTAAACTTCAGGTTGAGACAACGATAAATGCCCCTGACAAAATCCTGCCCAGCTTCAAGAACCGCCTGCTGGCAAGCAGAAAGTTCAGAAAGAATGTCCTGGAAGTTGTTTACAAGAAAATCGACAGCGATATTATAGTAATTACGGCCTATTGGCTTAAGGAGGTCTAAATGCAGATAAGTTTTGACGAAAGAGCGGACGCGCTCTATATCCAGTTTCAAAAAGGAAAATCCAAAGAAACGGTAAAACTTCGCGACGGAATATTGGTCGATATTGGCAGGAATGGCAAACTCTTCGGGATCGAAATCCTTGACGTCAGCCATCGGATGCCACTGAAGAATATCAGCCACGTGGATATCAACTTTCCTGTGCCTGCCTAAGATTCGTCTTAATACACAACTACTAGCGATTACCAAGCCTATCGCAACTAATGCCGCTACCACTGATGCTCCAGCGTAGTGCAGCGTCGGCGTCCAGAATTGCGCAAAGTCTGTATGCTGCAGGGCTACTGCGCCAAGCATTAAGCCACCATCAAGACAGAGTAATTTTCGCTCTCCATCTGCCGCCGCGGCCGGGCCAAAGCGCTGTTGCAGAAGCTTATCAGTCTCTCCTTTTTCCTTAATAAATTCTGAGTGCGTCACCAAACGCTTCAGCAATTCATTATATCGTCCCTGGTCAATTACTCTTTGTGCCAACGCCAGCATCAACCCTTGCTCGAAAAACGGCTTTTCCCGGTCAATAATAAGGTAGATTGAATGTAATCTGCGCGGATAGCCCAAAAGGCATTCATTTAAATAGGGATCGCTTTTTGCATCTAAAATTACTGTGTATTCAAAATACGGTGCGCTATGGTTATAAAGCGGATCAATAGTAGTCCCTGAAGTATGGCTTGTAAGCACGCCGCCTGCAGTAATACATAGATAAATAACGCTTCTCAAAATAATAAGGAGTGGCAAGAAGTACAGGAATATACCGAGGATGCTAAAAATAGGCGGAAAATTAAAAAAGTAACCATTCAGGCCTAATGATAATAGAAAAGTCAAAGTGATTAATAGCGCATGATTGGTGGTCCTATGGCCGTGGCCAGACAGAATCTTGCCCATAAGCATAATGTTTAAGAGGTTGTATTTTCCTCCGTTATCCCACATGGCTGTATGCGCATAATAATCGCTTTTTTTGAGGATGGCTTTTACAAGGTCAAGCCTTGCCCTTTCTTCCTCAGTCAATTCAACGCGTTCAACCCGCTCTTTAGACCAGATTTTTCCCTCGGCAATCCCTAAAAATCCCACATAATCCAGCGGCCAGCCTAAGAGACGGTAAAGAAACGTTTTTAGCTTAATGCTTAGCCTGCTGGGTTGCCCGCTGCCGTCTTTTGCCGGTGCGCCGCCGCAGCCACCGTCTGGATTTGCCGCCGCGCCCGGGCTAGCGCGCGCAGGGACTGTCCCCGACGACCGAAGGGAGTCCCGAGCGTCAGCGGGGGACGAGCCATCGCTATCGCCAGACGAGGAAGGGGACTGTCCCTGACGGGAAGAAGGATAGTAGAACAAGTGCAACAGTATAATACTTAACGCTAATCCGACGATATATGCAGGTATATCCCAAAACTGAAAGACTCCGGCCTCTGAAGAGCCGATACTTGCAAGTTCCAGGGCAATAAATACTACCGTCACCAGGGCCGCGGTTATGGCTGTATAACGTTTTGACTCTTTCCACGCTAATACCTGTTCTTTGTTACGAAATGCATCGTGCAAATAGATTAAATAAAAATAAGAGACCAGAACCGAGGAAGTAATAACGTCTTTCAGCCAATTCAGATCAATGAGACCCCATACTCCTGTCCAGCCAAAAGTATATGGGACAATCACCCAATAAAGCCCGAATGTCGCAGCTATCAAAGCCGCAGATAGCGACACTATTAAATGCGCCGTCTTTATAAACTTAAGTGTTCCTACCCATCGGCTCCTAAAATTGAGGCCGTTTCCATTTTCTTCAGCGCTCTCTTCCCCCCCGCCGCTTGCCACCATCCCCAGCGCTAATATAGGTAAGCCCGCCAGCCCCGTTACAAATACCGGAGCTGCCGCATGGCCGAACAAGATTTGTAACGGGGCCAGCCCCTGCGGCTGCGCGATGGCGAAGGCATGCAGCCCCGCGGCGATTTGGTGGCCGAAGGCCAAAGCTAAAATTACTAAGACTCCCAAACCTACGAGCCAGATTACAGGAATAAATCCTCTCCTTGAGCCTGGCTTAACTCTGGCGCTTGTAACAGATCCAGCACCGCTATCAGCCTGCAGTTCGAAATTAGAAGCCCGAAGCTCTCTTTTCAACTCCTCTTCTGAAAGTGAAGGATTGCTCTGCAAGAGAGAGAATAAATCCGCCAAGAATTCCGAATTTATATCCTGGCCGGTTACAACAATTAGCCTTTCTCCACGGTAAGCTCCAGCCTCCAGGCGCCTCTGGACAATTTCCTCTTCTCTGATCCCTTCAAACTCTAATTCTTGACCTTTTAAAATGTAAGTAGGGCCGAACCCAAACGCAGTAAGATGCACCAAGCATTCCCCTGCTTGGCGCTGTTGATTTACCCTATCCACAAATTCTATTACCTCGGGCACAAATCCTAACCTGGTCACTCTTGGCAGAATCGCCACATCTAAATCGCTTACTCCCGGATTGAACCAACCGCGGCTGAAACCACCGCTGATGGCATAGCCATAAATGGCTCTTTCGTTCTTGAACCCCTCCAGATGTTCAAAAACCCATTGCCAATGGCGCTTATTCTCTTCAAAATATTGCCTTAGGCTATCAGTATCCACAGTAACCTTGCACTTTTTAGGCTCCCCGCCGTAGGCGCCCTTATCGCTGACCATCCCCAGAAACGCAACCGGCATAATCAGACCTGCCAGCCGCTGGGGGTGCGCGAGGGCGAGTACGTGCACGTGCAGCCCTGCGGCAATTTCGCGGCCGAAGATAAGCGTTAAAATGCCGGCTACGCCCAATAATATAGGTAAGAGGCAGCCCTTGCCCTGATGCCCTTTTTCTATTGCTTCAAGGCATAGCTGCGCCATTACCCTTGCTTTAGGCAGAGGGTGTTCTGCGGCGACAATTCTGAGGACTTCAATATCCTGGTCTGTCTCCAGATCTGCAAGTATTAGTTCAATTTTGGCAAGATCATTATTTGCTAATATTATTTGCGCTTTCTTTCTTGCTTCATTTTCATTGGGAGGGACACAGGCGCAATGATGCAGAAATAGGACGAGGATTACCATAGCTAATTCAAGTAACGCAACTATTGCCACTAACATCGGCGGCGCCAGTCCGCCTAAGCCGTGCGCCTTGTCCGCGAGGGCGGCGAATGCGCACCATAGCGGCAGCGCAGGGAGGACCGATTCCCTTTGCCTGAGCACTAAATAAGCGGCAATAACCACGGAACGCAGTTTATGTTCCGGGGTATCGGAGCGCGAAGGGACCAGAACCGGGGCAATGCCTCCTAAGGCAAAGTCTGCCGCAGGCCAAGGCAGGCGTAATTTTTCCCAATTCCGGTAAAGTTGCTCCAGCATTATTCCGGAATCATAGTCGGGCATAAATAAAATATCCGGCTCGCCCGCGACCCGGCTTGGCTTTCCGCCTGGGCGAAAGCCCTTAATCCTTGCCGCCTCTTCTGAAGCGGCAATATCAAAAGCCATCGGGCCTTCCACAACGCATCCGCTTATATCTCGGAAATCTTCCTCAAAACTTACGCTATCGGCGATAGAAGGCGTGTCCATAAAGTCCTGCGGCAGTTCGGTGAAATCCAATAGCGCAGTTTTTGGCGCGGCAATGCCCAGTTCTGCGCCAACCTTTATCGCTTCCTTAAGGAACGCCTTTTTCACCGCGTAATCCGCTTCCGCAGCGGGTATGGCAATAATAAGTTTTTCTCCGTCGGGGCCTTTGCTAAAGACGCTTAGCCGGCCGCTCTTCAAAGGAAAATCTTCTAAATACTCCGGCTGCCACGGCGTATCCACGCAGGCCTTATAAATGATATTCGCCGGCCCAATCCAGGGAAAGACTAAAATATCCGCTCTCTTGGCCCCCTTCTTGCCTAAGCCAAAGGCCTCTTCCAGGGAAACCTCGCCCTCGCCGCTGCCTAACAAACAGCAGAGCGGATTTTCTATCCCCAACAAATGCGTCCAGGCAAGAGCGTTTCCGCGGATCTCCTGCCTCATCTGCGCCCTCTTCTGCCGGTCGGCAATATTCACCAGGACCACCGCGCCGCCGTCAGTCATAATCAGCATTCCGCCGGGAGGTTCAAAGGCGCGCCCATGCGAAATAATCGCTCCCGGTACCCTTAATCCTGTATCTTTGTCAAAAGCGGCCCTAAGCAAAGCATTAGAAGAAGTATTGCCCTTAAGCACTATATCAATGGGCTTCTTATCCCTGCCGGCGCGCACATCAGCAAAGGCGCTGGTAAACGCCTCTTCCTGCGAGGACGTATCTTGGATAGTGGTATTGCCGGCGGTGAGTATCTCGGTTAATCCTCCTTCTGCAATCTCTGCCCTGATGGCTTCTCCATTCCCGGTGAGGACGACCTTTATTTTATCGCCTAACCGCTTAACCAATTCCGCTACGGCCGTTAAGCTGCTGACAGAATCCGCCACCGGCACCACAATCCGGATTTGCGGCTGGCGGGCTTTCAGATATTCCAGCATCTGGTTAAAGTTAGAAATTGGTCTTGCGGCTTTCTGACCTGAGTCTTTGGCGAACATAGCCAGGGCAACTACTGCGGCAATAATGAGAATCGTTACGGTAGACGAAGGATGGTGAAGCAATGGCGCAACCGCCAACGGCGGGCTCAAGGCCGACCACCCCGTCCCCAGGCCCGTTACAAATACCGGGGCTTGTGGCAGGCCGGAGAAGATTTGTAACGGGGCAAGGCCGAAGAAAGCAAAGGCAAAGCAGCCGAGGAGGTTGTCAGGCTTAGGCACAGCCTCAGATCTAGGATTATCCTCTGATAAAGCTGCTTTTATCTTTTCTGCCCGGCTAATTTGTTCTTCAGAAAGATAGTAGCTGGCTACTGCCAAGCCATAACTTTTTGCCTCAAGTCCGGGATCGGGCGACAACGTATATTTAGCTTCCACCCAATTCCTTTCTGCATCGTAATCTACATCCGTCTTCCAGAAATCCAAACCCACTCTCTCTGCCGCAATCTTTAGGCCGTCTCTAATATGGGTATTAAAGAGCACCGTACAATTTATCAGCCGTAAGTAATGCAGGGTAGCAACCTGTATGGCTGCTAACTCAAAATTATCCGTTCCGTGCAGTTCATCAAGAATCACCAAACTATTGGGAGTAACCTTCTTAATAATTTCGGCGCATCTGGAGAGTATGCTTAAGAAATAACTTTGCCCCGAAGTAATATCATCTGCTCCGCCGAAGAATGCATAGACATCATCAAAATCACTTATCTCTAAATCTCCTGACACATAATGTCCATTCAGGGCTAAGAGGGCATTGAGATAACTGTTAAACATAGCCACGGATTTCCCGCTGGAGTTAGGGCCGGTAAAGACGATTACTGGCCTTTGGGAATTAACGACGAAACTTTGCTCCACGGCATTTTCCACAAACGGCTCTCCTGACCAAGACGGAAATAAGGGCTTGCTATTCTTTAAAGAAAACGTGTTTGCGCTTTCAGAAAATTTAGGCGGCTTAAGGCCAAATCTTATATTACTCCTGGCTATGCCGGTTTGAATATCTAAATCGCCTAAAGTCGAGGAAAGCCGATCAAGGACGCCGCTCCATACTTTGTTCAAGTCTTTCGTATCCGTAGAGAGAGCAGGCAAATCAGCAGCGTCTTTTGCGTCCATTCTCTCCAATAATTCCTTAACTGTGTCTGTAAGTTCTTCTATCGTAGGCACCACCAGTCCGCCAGCAATGCTCTGATTTAATTTATCCCGTAATTCCGCTAAAGCCTTAAGGATCCCCGCTAACGACTTTATGGCATCTTTAAATAGATCTGCATCTTTTGCCTGATTTAAATGCTCGATGAGCCCTTGCAACGCTTTTATCCGGAGATCAATTTTTTCTATGCTTACTTCCGTGTTAAAAGTCCCCCAAGACTGATGTTTATCAGGCCACATACAAAACTTCAGCAAGTCAGTTAATTTAGCCAGATAATCTTTACCCAACTCTACAAATGCAGTCTGTCTTGCCAAGCGGTCTATTCTGCCTTCTAACTTAAACCTGACGCCGTGACTAATCTGATCAACAATATTTTTAAGCGCCTCCTTGGAAGCAAAATACTGTTCAGGGTAAAGACGAGATAAAACCACTTTCATTGAGTTGACCAATATCCCGCTTTCTCTTTCTGAATCCTGCCGGCTGTCTGAACCTCGTCCTTTACCAGTTGGGATTTCTATATTCTCAGGAATAATTTGGGGACCTGCTATTCCGGTTATTACTTTATAGTAAGCCCGCGCCAACTCAATGACTGCATCCGGAAAACCCGCCTTTTTCATTAACTCAATCGCAAAACTGCGCTCGGCAACGCCTTTAACTAACCCATAATCGGGAATTATGCTGCCGTCTGCTGCTTCTTTTACCGTATGCATATAAGGGGTTTGGCTGGTGCGCTCGGCCAAAAGGCTAAACGCCTTCTTGAGGTGGCCGGTAACCACAACCGTGGCTTTGGTCTTGATTAAATCCTCAATTAAGACCACGGCCACAGCCACAAGTTCTTTATAATCTGTACCTGTGGGCACCTCATCTAAAATAATTAAATCCCACTTTCCTGCTTTTTTAACTAAACCTGCCAATACATTAATTAAAAGAGCGAAATAACCGTAGCCCGCCACTAATTGTTCGGGATGCGGGAAGATGGTGTAAGTATTACGGAAAATACTCAGACGCGCAGAAAAAGCCGGAACAGGTAGGCCGATTTGGTTTAATAAAACCGCCAGAGCAATCCCGCGAGCAGTAGTGGTTTTCCCTCCCATATTCGGGCCGCTTAAGAGAAGAGCATTGTGTTTTTGGTCTATGCCTATAGAAACAGGGACAATCTCCAACTCTTCTTCCTGCTGCAATAAATCTTGTTCTCTACGATATAGTGCGAATAAATCATCGATATCATCTTCATCGCCATTTGCATATTGCGGTGGCCTGACCATGGGGTTTTTAAACTCGTGTAATTCTATTATTCCCGGCTCATCAGCTAATTGCGCATAATTAAATTCACCGTCTGCCATCATTAATGCCGCACGGCAAGATAGATCTATGAATCTCAAGGGACTCTGCATCAGGCCATCTGGGAATTGACGGATGAATTCGATTGTGGGGCTAGGTTTAATATCTGGTCCTTCGCGGCTAAATCCGGATTTGCCTTTTGCAGTACGACTTATCACCCATAACTGGGAAAATTCTTTCGTTAATTCTATTAATGCGGGATCGTTTAAAACTTCCCACAAATCTTCATCGCTAAACTTAAAGCATCGTTTGTTTACCAGGACATCGCTATAATTACGGTAACGCTCTCTATAGCTCCGTAGGCGCAAGCCAACTATCCTGCCTAAGAAATCCTGCCGCTCAACAAAAGGTTTTAATTCCGGACGGGCTAATGTCTTTTCAATTTTATCCTTCCACTTCTTTAGCGTTCCTGTACAATCTTCCGGAAGAGCACCACAAATACTCTGTAGAGCCAAAACCATCTGGGCCAATAATACCACTGCCAAACTTACATCAGGTTCTCCGGTGCTTTCTTCATAAATCCAGTGGCGAACTCCGAATGGGTTTTCATACTGGGAATCTCTCAAGCGCAAAAGCTCTTTATAAAATGCCTGTTTTCTTTGCCAAAAATAGGTTACTAATCTACTGAGGTATTCTAATTTTTCTGCTTGGGTTTTTTCTGCATCTCCTTCAGTGGCCAACAGTATTTCACTAACCGACTTTCTTAGTTTTTTAACGCCTGCAGCCGAAGGAGCAGATGAGATTAACCTTTTAATCAATAAATCTAAGACCTCCTGCGGAGCGTCTTGGAAAGTGCTAAAGATATCAAAATTTAAGGCAATTTTTTTGCCATCATCGCTGGTAGTTAATACACCCAAATCCTTAAGCGAGTTTAGTCTTTCCTCTCTATATTCATCCTTCTCACTTCTTTTACCATTGTGTGCTGCGCACATAGCCAACACTCCCGCCCCCCCTAACAATAAACCGTAGCCAATAACCCCATGGGGTAGGCCGAGGATAGACAATCTCGTTAACCACTCGCATAAATTCTGCCAGGCGCCAACGAGGCCAAAATGCACCCCTGCCCCAAAAGGCCACAGTGCTAAGCCGCGCCAGAAACTACTTAAATCAAACTGGATGCCGAAAAGGCCGAGCAAGGCCAGGCAACCTAAGGATTTGGCAACCAATAGTTCCCCTTTTCTTCTTTGGTCTCTCGGCCAGAAGTCAAGCGTCAATTGTTCTTTTTTGCGTAGATAATTCCGCGGCGCAACGCTCCACAATGTCTCATCAACCTGCATAGCCGTTGGGCCAAAATAAATCTTTCCTTTTAATCCTGTGACATCAGCAAGGCCACCTATCTGCGTTAAATTCTCCTCAGTAATCAGCGTTCCTCCGCCGGCCAAGCGGAAGCGGTTGATTGTCTGCAATAAAACAGGGCCGATAATCAAACTTAAAATCTCCTTTGGCGCAGCATTTATATCAATGAGGAATCTATCAGGCAAATCTCTAATTAGACCAGTTTTTATCAGCGCATTCATTGCCAATTTCCATTCATAAGGATTATCTGACATCAGGTCGCGGAACAACTTTTCTCCGTCGCGCGGCCAAGGATACAAAATTTGCTCAGCCGTATCTTTTATTACTCTATCCATACGGCTTAGCAGCTCTTCTATTTCGCCTTCAGTAAGCCTCCTCTTATATCTGCCTTGCTGCTCGGCCACCCTGATTATCTCTTCGGCCTTAATGCCATTAACCGGCGGGCTATTCAGCGCAGCGATGAGCCATTCTCGCACGATTCCGAATTGGTCAATCCGAGGCGCCAACAACCGCCGTATTTTTGCATAAAGATTTGGCTCGGCATTTACAGAGTCTATCCAAGTCTCGTGCTGATTACGCCAGTCAACAGGCATCAGCCAGAATAATGCCGCTCCCAGCCCAGCCGCCACAGCCCAGGGCGAACAGATTTCTTTAATCAGTAAAAGCGAACCAGCAGCAATAGCCAATCCGGTTAATATATCCGGCGACCCGTTATTGCGGTTCCTCCTTTCTTCCATTTCCGTTGTTTCAGCCTTCCATAACCGGCTTTCAAATGCTTTTACCCAGGGTTCAATTTCCAACCTGCAGTCTCCTTCAGAAAATGGCATCAGTCCTAGCAAGACATTGGCTATGCCTTCAACCATCAACCGCATTCTCTCTTGCGGCTCTGCGGAATAAAAAACTGTATTACCCCAATATCTTAAAAACCCGATAAGATTATCGTCAATATCTGGGGGCTGAGAGTCACTTTGCTCTGGAAACCATTTAGCAAGTGCGTCTTTGATACGGCCTTGGTAAGCCCGCATTCGCTCTTCCTCTAGTCTCTTCTGCTGGGATAATTCTCCTTCATCATCGGCAGGTTGAGCAGTTTCTTCTGCGCGGGACGGCTCCTGCGGAATAGCCGTCCTCGCTACCTCCGCTACTTCCTGCTCATCTTTGAACTTAAAATTCTTAAGAGATTTTACGGCTAACCAACTCAGATAAAGTAGAATGACTATCACTGCCACCATCCCAACCATTAATACCTGGCTCCAATGATAGGTGAAGATATCTTTAAGATAATTCCAAAGTCCGGCCAAAGCAAAGATACTCAATAAATTTTCTGCGCCAGTTCCCAGGCGCGGCTTGGCCGGGTCAGCCGATGCGCCGCAAACCGGGTGCTCGTATTTATCCAAGACAAATCCTTTGACCCGGGCTAATTCCTCAACGGCAGCGCGGTATTGTTCTTTGAGTTCATCTCTTAAAACCCCTCTCTGGCCGTAACTGTAGAGGGCAGTCCTGACTACCCCTAAGATCTGGGCGTGAATTAGACCAAATTGAGCCAAAAGTTTTTGCCTTGCGCTATCTTTATCAGAATATTCTTTGAGTCTTTCTATGGCTATCTCTAATAGCCCTTTAACTGCGTTGAGCGTCTCCTTTTCTGCGCTGCTTATGGCCGTCCCCGGGTATCCGGGCTCTAAAATTAGAGTCATCTCTTCTTTCAATCGCAGCATATTCACGCTGGAGAGGCGGTTTTTGGGTTGGCGCAAAATAGAGACAAAGCGCGCCAACTGCTGGCTTAACTTCGCGTCAGTAGTTTTTTCTTCTCTAAAGGCCAAACTCAGCAAACTAATCTCTGCCCGGCTTAAAATCCTGTCTGTTTCAGCGGCATGCTCCTTAGGATCAAACTTGCGGGGAGACAATCTTTCGGCATACTCACGCTCCTGCCGGATTAATTGCGCCAGTTTGACTCTTTCCTGCGCAGGAAGCCGTTGTGATACTTTCTCATAGGCGCCTTTAAGATAGCAGATGGCCTCCAGGATCGCCTCTAACGCGCGGACATAACCCGGCGGAGTCGGCGCCTCAGCACGCGCCTGCGGGAAATAATATTTCTTCATCTTGGCCAGCATCCTTTCCCGCGATTCCTGCGGCTTGATAGCCCTCTGCCAGGTATCTCTATGCAGCACAATAAACTGGCGCTCAAGTAAAGCCATGAGCACATAGATTGCGCCGGCCAGGTTAACCTCATCCATCGACCCTCTCTCTAATTTATTCCTTGCCCGTGCTACTGCCAATCGCTCAAAATTCTTGGGCTCCTGGGATATCTTATCCAGAGTAATATGTTCGCCGCTTAATTTATTCAAGGCGCGCATCACGGTGGAGATAATATCAAAATCTTTTTCTGCCATCAGCCTCGCTTCTCTTCTGGGCGCGGCAAACTTTTTCTCCAGGGATGAGCGAATCCGCATCATCTCATCCACCCGGGTCATAATATTTGAGCGCGCCTCCTGCAGGCGGTAGAGACTGCGCGAAGAACGGCGGGCATCTTTTAACTGCAGCAGCCTTATTGCCTCTTCCATATTGCGCTTGGCCCTGACCTTGGCTTCATCTCTAACCCATTTCATTCCTCCGGCAATCTGGATATTATTCACTAATATACTCAACTCAAAAATTATTTCTCTGCGGTCTGCATCTGTGAGTTCTTCTGCCGATTCCAGCGCTTCGGCCAGCCGCGTCAGCCGGCTAAAATAACTTTCAATGATAAAATTAACCCCCTCCTCCAGAAGAATTTTTTGTCCGTGTAAAAGAGCGAATTTCCGGCCAGCCTCAGTAAAGGTATGTTTTACTTCTTCCACATAATCCGGCTTATCGGTCAAAGCCGTATCCAGGAATCTCTCTTCCAGATAAACCTTTCCGTCTTTTAACCTAATCCTCCCCCGGCCGCCAGAATATAATCTGATTAATTCCGCCGCATAATTTTCGTGGATATGTTCGTGGCTTCTTAATAAGGCATCTAAGTCAAAATAATTTACTAATACGTATTGCTGGTAATTTATGCCTAAGGTCTTTACGTATCTGGCAGCGCGGATAAACCAGTTGCCGTAACGGTTGGAGAACATCCCATAGTCGCTGCTGGCGATGGTGGGTATCTCTTCGCCGAAGCGGCCTAAGCCGGATATTTCCTGCGTCAGGCTCAGCCGGCGCCAGCCCCTACGTAATTTCTGCAATTCTCTCTCTAAGCAATTCGCCGCGCCCTCTAATGATGACTGCGCAGCCATGGTATTGCCTAATCTGACCAACTCTAAAGCGCGAATAAGTTTAATCCTGGCAAGGGCGCGGAACTTCAGGCGCTTATATATATCAGCAGGAAAATCTATTATTAGACCTTCTAATTCCGCAATTAAGGCCGCATATTCTGCCTCGGCCTCGCGTAATTGCTTTTTCGCGCCCCTTCTCTTTGCCGCTACACCTTCCCGGGCATCCTGACGTTTGTGCGAAATCGTATAATGCCTCAAGCGCAAGTCATGGATATGGTCAAAGAGCGCCCAATCCAGGACTTCCTCATCCGTGGGCAAAGAATAATCCGGCCGCCTGGCTACCATCGCCCCCGGCCCATCGCCCCAAACTCTGGACTGCGACGGCGCGGGGGCGGGGGGCGCGACAACTAACTCGCAGAATTCTTGATAAAGCTGTTCAAAATCATCATCTTCAAGTGCGCATTCTGCCAAAGAAAAAATCCATCTCTTGCTAAATGGCGAAAGTGATTCTAATAATCTGTTCCAGGAGAATAAACCTTCGTCTCTCACCTTCTCTTCGTTACCAAAAAAAGCATCGCGGCTAAACTCGGAAAATCTTTCATTAAATAAAGCAAACTCTTCCTTAAGGCACCCTAATACAGCCAAAACCACAGGAACCCTTACCTCCACTGGGTAATCTGGTTCGCTTAAGAGTCTAAAGAGTTCTCTGTATGCCAACCAAGGAATAAAGCCGAATAATTGGTCCCCCCCAGGCGCAGGGGGTATAAATCTTGTAAGTTGAGTAATTGCTTCTCTTCTCTCTGGATAACCTTCCAGAAAAATCTCCGGATTTTCTATATATGCCTGCATAAAACGGTCTTCTCCTAATTTATCATAAAGTAGCCGAGCAATGGCATGGCCAAACAGATAATCATCAAGAGAAGTGAATAATCCCCACCTCCCCTCGAAATGCTGGTTTAACCTCTTGGCTTCGTAAATATAGAGTCCTTGTCCTTGCAACTCTTTAGAATCCAATGAGGCATTCGTTATCTCCAACAATCTTCTATGTCGGGGGATTAATTCAAATAATTCTTTATACTTTAGCAATTGAGTTGTCCCTTCAATGAGTAAGTTTGCTAAGGTAACATCTAATCTTTCCCAGCCGCTTATGGTCTGAGATGAATGCCAAAGTTCATGGGATATGCTCTCTACAACACCCGCTAAATCAAGTGGAGTTGGCTTTTCAAACAATGCTTGGGGGATAGATATTATTAGAATAGAACGTTCTTCGCTACCATCGCTTAACGCTATCGATACCCCTCCCATAGCCCCAAAAAATGCGGCAAATAAAAATCCTAGCTCCCAATCTTGAGGAACAAAAATAATTTCAGCCGTAGCAACTTCGTGTCTGGCTACGAGAAGAGATAGCGCCTTGTGAATTTGCTTTGGCAGCTGCTGCGTTGGAATAGCATACCTTTTCAATAAGGAAATTTGTGTATCCACACCGCTTCCTTCCTGTCGAAGTAAATCTGAAAGTTCTCTTATGATCCCCTGCTTCTGTTTTCTTAGTTCTATACCCTGCGAAAGCAGCTCCCCCATGATGATTTCTGCTTTTTCAGCTATGTCAGGAGCAAGAGAAACGGATAATTCTTCTGGGCTGCCTATCTCTTCCCATGCCCTTCTTTTATCTTGGATTTCCTCTGCTAAGTTGATAACAAGTTTGATTTCTGCTCTAGATATACTCTCTTCAAATTCGGAAATTCCAGAGTCAAGGAAATAAACCAGAACGTAGCGAGCAAAATTTCTACTTAATACTAACTCAGCAAGTAAAAGTGCTAATACCTCTTCTGCAGATAATTTGGGTTTCTCTTCGCAGATAGATAAATATAGACGCAAGAAGTCCATTACTGATTCAATTTCCGGGTTACTGAACCCTTGCGTACATAAAAGCTCCCTTATCTTTCCTAAAGTCATACCGGGCTCCCACTGTTCTTTCGCTATCCTCACAATACTGGCTATCATTCTCAATTTAAACACGTATTCTGGATACTTTTCAATAAAAGCATTGATCAGTTCTGGGGTCAACCCATTAATCCTTTCTGCTGAAATTCCGTCCTCTTCTTCTGCCCTATCTCCCCCTTGCGGCGACATACATAACGCCCTTATTATTGCTAACGCAATGAACACAGTAACAACAAAAGATAAAATAAGCGTAACGGATACGATAACTGTAGCGC
>CAZKSS010000005.1:10590-25947 GCA_964555545.1 uncultured Planctomycetales bacterium | reverse complement strand
AGAGAACACCGCCTCTATTGTCTGTCGTACCTGAGCAATCCTTTGCTCCCAGTCCGCAGCAATAGCTTCTTCAAGGGATTCGTGCACTTCCGGGTGAATAGTCATTTCAATAGTAGTGTTGGGCAAAGAAATACTGCTAAGAAACTCTGCAAATCCTCTAAAAATTCCATTGCCACGAAATTCTGGCTCCACCCAGGCGTATTCTAAGTTGACTCTATTTTTACCTCTAATCAAAAGGATGAATTCGGCTACGCTTTCCTCTCGCGCTTGGCCATAGACCTCAAAAACAATCCCTTTGTCTTGCATATCAGCTACCATATATCTACTGGATCTGCATATAAAAATGCTTCCATCTTTTCCTTGTATCTCAAACTCTGCTCCTTCCCGGGAGTATCTTCTGATATTCTGCGCAATTGGCGAACTGCCCGTAGGGACAGCGGGCGGCAGGCCGTCCAAGATCATTGCCCTGAGTATCTGGCCATCGCCCCAGATAATGCTGGAAATAGCCAGCAGCATGATGCATACCTTTGCTAACAGCTCTATTTCCATATACATTAAAGGAATGACGGATAAAAATGCGCAGGTTTCAATGGCCTTGAGGATTTTGCTGCGAGTATCAGTATGGACAGTTATGGCGTACCTCGTCCAGAAGCATTCTGGTATGTCTGTCTTCTTTTTCAGAACTAAATTTTCAATGACCCAGGAAATACAACCGAATACAAAGTGCAAGAATTCATGCGCCAGGGCCCCGATAAAGACACTGGAGATAACCGTGAAGGGTATCCTGAAAATACTTTCTCCCCCAAATAATACCCCCCTCAATAATAGGCCTATAAATAATCCGGCGATTAAGGTATAAATAATATTTTCCTTAATTAAAAGTCTCTGCGGCGCGGGGACGGAATCATCAGTTGCGGGCAACGCGGCATCAACATCCGGCTCAAAAGTAATCAGGTAGACCTTGCCGGACTGCTCAAAATAATAGTTACAACTGTATTCTCTTAATGTATAGCATCCGCTACTACCTTTAACCTCCTTTATATCTATAAACGGCTTTAGGCAACGGTTATCCCAGATAAGCGCCCTTCTTGCTCCGGACTTGGCTACCAGCGGCAACCCTTGTAAAAATCTTTTTAGGTCTTTACCTTCCCTATCATCATCCCAGAGCCGCTCAAGGTAATTTCCCGCGCGGTAATATCTCGCCTCATCGCTTTCAGAAAGATGAGGCATATTCCAGGCCACTTTATCAAACTGGTGCGGAAAACGCGGCCTACCTTCAGGGGTGATAATATTATCCCCGATTATTGCCTCCATCTCAAACCCAGCGATATCAGCAGTGGCTCGACAATTAGCTACCTCTAAGGGGTTTAAACCAATCGCAAATACCTTGGTCTGAGTAATCCTTGAAATCACATAGACATCACCCCCTGTCCCGGGGCCGCCCACCAAAACAATATCCCCTTGCTCTAAGCCAAAATCATCAACTAATCCGGCGTAATAATCCTCATCGTCGCTAAAGAACCCCGGAGAAACCGTAAAAAATACCGGGATAATCTGATAGTCGCAGGCCGTACGCCGAAGTCGCTCAAAAATTTCTTCTATTTTATCCAAAGCAAAAGTATAAAAATAAGGGTGGCCGGTCTGATGGCAAATCATAATTACCTCGTATGGCTTATGCCATTTTTTGTTATCCCAATTACCCACGGCCATCTTTTCAAGCGGAGCGTCGGCAAACCTGCTACAGTTGTAGCCGAGAATTAACGCGTCATATCTTTTTTGCTCAGCGGCAAATTCTAACCACGTAGCCTTCTGGGCATCTAAACTCTCCATTGTCGGAATGCGCAGATAATAAGGCGTGAAATCAAAATACCTCAGATGCTCATTTTTTACTCGGGGAAATAGGGGGAAAACCGCAAGTAAAGCGCCTGCAGGAATATATTTTCCGCCGACCTCAGCATATATTAATTCAAATTCGCAGGGCTGGCCGATGTTAGGGTCTCTGACCGATTCATGCTGCAATATCTCTATGCCCTCAGGGATATCCTGGCGACTTCGACGTTCGGGAATCCTGATTCTTTGAATTCCTAATCCATGCTCGTGGCGCTCTTCTAAATATTCCGCCTGAGGTATACCAGCGGGCTCTCGCAGACCCAGAGCAGTTAACAAATGGCCCGCGGGAACAGTATCGAGGTAATGCGGGTTGTCTATGGTTGCAGGCGGCGCGGGGGCGGGGGACGCATTTGTTATTTCCAGACACACAATTCTTCGATAGCCTGCTTCGATAATATCCGGAATAATTACTTCTTGAGCGTAAGTATCCGATATCATATGTTCAATTATTATCACTTCTACACCTTGCGCCTTAACCAACTCAATACCTATTTGAAGCACCTCCAATAATGCTTGCTCATATGGTATACTTCTTACAATACAACCCAATCTGACCGTTGAATGCAGCGTATCCACTTCCATACAATTTACTTTTAAGCCTTCGCTTGTTAATGCCTCTGCGAGTGCGCGCGAATAGGGAGTTTTACCTACCCCACATCTTCCGTAAATATGAACAATTGTTGGTTGACGATCCCGCAGTAAAATATCTTTAATGCGGACTGTTGCACCTCCTAACTCAGAATTAGGCACTGCACCTAAATCTATCATGGAAATTCCGCCCGATGGTTCAATTAGAAACGCCGGCGCAGGGGCGGGCGTTGAAGAGAAGGGACAGTCCCCTTCCTCGCCTGGTGACAGCAACAGCTCATCGGGGACAGTCCCTGACCGAGGCGGTGCGGGGGCGGCGGACGATGCGCTGATAATGCTAACCATCTCCGTAACTTCTTCTTGGCTTATTTTATTTCCCAAACTATCTTCTGCTTCCTCTAACCAATCTCCAGGATGATAGCCAAAGACCGGAGGCACGAGAGGCAGATGCTCAAAAAGGTAGGCAAGCCCTTGACCTGCTTCTGCAAGAGTATAGCGCATTTCTCGCAAATGGTTATAAACCGGCGTAAGGTAATACCAGAATCTCTGCAGAGAAGAGCTGCTAATCACTAAAACTGCTCTCTCTAACTCTTGTGCATCTTCATCAACGGCAACCTCGTCTCTTCGCGGAAAGACAAAAATTTCTCTCTGAGGATCAATAGCGCTAAGAAAAGCCGTTGCTGCTTCTCTTGTCCGGCGCGCTGCCAGATAAGAAGCAATTAAGTCGCCGAATATCAGGTCAAGTAATAGTTTACGGCCGCCCTCTTTTGCCATCAGCGCCTTAACACTGGCAAGGGCTTCGTCAGAAGTCAAGACAGCGCGTTTCAGGTTATCCGCATAATCCATTTCCTCAAAAAGTAAGCACAATTCTTCGTCTGACAAGAGCATTCTTGCCCTAGCCTCTAAATCTTCTGCGCTGGCGCGCGTATCTGCAAAAATATAAGACAATTCTTGCAGTTGCACCCCCCCAAACATCCCCCACAAGGCCTCAAATCCTCTAAGGTATTCTTCGATTTCGTCCCAGCGAGGATCATAAAAAATCAGATAACTAGCTTCCAGAATTAACATATCGGCAGGAATATTAGCGAGGAGTAAATTAAAATATTGCGCTATCGGTAGGGCAGACGGCCGCGGCGCGGGGGCGGGATTTTTATTATTATGCATCCCGGCCATGAGCAGGCCTGCGCCTAGGCCGAGACCGAGAGAGGAATTGTGTAGCAAGGCGGGATAATTGACGTGAATTAAAATTGCAACTATTGTGACTAATACAGCTAATCCAGCTATGGCAACTAATTTAACTCCGCCAGGCGGGCCGCGCGTCTGGCCTTTCTTGGCCAGGTAATTGCAGAAAAAGAGGACCCCGACCACCACAACTGCCAAAACCAGCAACACCTTTCCGCTAAAGATTGCCGGGATGGCTAAGGCCAGGGCATACGGCTGAGGAGTAGCAGCCGGCGCCTGATAAAAAATCCTCTCTGTGGCAAACTGCTGATTTGGATTACGTATCCATACCTTTGGCACAACTACTCTTCTTCCTTTAATCCGGTAACCGTTCATAATCGGCACGTCGCTAAATCGCGCCAACGCCTCATCTAATTCTGCCTCCGTAAGATGGTCTCGTGCAGCAATAAATTCGCTAAATTCGGGGTAGAAAAATGCATAGTTACGTTCAAGGAAAGTATATAAAATATGATTTGCCCCATATAAATTAATCTTCCGGAGCGTAATTCCTCTTTGCGCCAGGCGTTCTTGTATCGGCAAAGGCAATTCTGCTACCGCGATAGGAGCAGTACTATAGCCATGCTTATGCAAGGCGATGGTAAGATTAAGCATAAATAACACGCCCTCCCGCTGCACCCCGTCGGAAGTAGCGAATTGGCCAAGGCTAATCAGACGGTCGCCAGTGTATCCCACCTCAATGTTTCCGCCTACCGGCCTAAGTATGGCATAGCCGTAATTCTCTTCCCCTCCCAAAATTGAATACCTTGCCTTACCATTTTTACCTTTTGGCAACCAAGCCATACCGTATTCTTTGCCCAATCTTCTGCCGCGTAAAAACTGCCGACTTAATTCGCAATACATCCGCCAGGTCAGGCGGTCAATTTCCCGGTCCTCTTCTCGCTCGCCAAACTCAATTCCTATTCCATCAATTATAGGCGCAAGTGTCTTAAAGACATTTACATAGCGTTTTTTGTATTTATTATACACTGCTTCTATTTGTGCGGTTTCACCGCTCTGTACCGCCTCAAGCAAATCTTTCCTAAAAAGATTAAAACTAATATCGCATCTAGGAACTTCCATCTGGGCAAGTCGTTCGGCAGCTTCCTGGGCAAAACTATCACTTTCGTTCCAACCGGCAGTCAAAAGCCCATAATTTAACCCGCGCTTCTTTAATTCTATATAAATATCGGCGAGATTCGCTCCCACTACCAGGTCGCGATATTGAAAAGAATCATTATCCCGATGCAAAAGGAGGAGAGGAATACTGTTATATTTGGCATACTCGTCTAATATTTTAACCATTATAGGAAAGGGAATAAAACTCATCTGCCTTGGCGATTCAAATTGACAAAACGCGCATTGGCCGTAACAACCTCTTCCTATCTGTATTAAAAATGCTCTCCCGAACCAATCTTCAATAGCGATATGTCGAGAAAATAACTCGCGCTTCTCTTCCTCTGACATCCCCAGCAACACCTCTACGAATAATTCCGGATGAGGCGCGGCAACCGAAGGAACTCTGGCGGCTAAGCCCCTAATTTCTTCCTCTGCGATGGCGCTATTATCGCACGCTTGCCTAACCTCTTCTAATAAAGCCAATCCCTCTTCATTAAAAAGATTGACGCAATACCAATGATGGTTTTCATAATCCCAGAACCTATAATTGGCATAACCCTCCATTACTCTTTTTGCTCTTCGGAGTTCCTCTGCAACTTCCGGCGCGGGGGCGGCGCTCTGGACTTTGGGCTGACACTGCACGGATAATTCGGCTAATTTCTGCGGCGTGATTACCCTATAGAGTTTAGTTATGCCTGCCGGGCTTTCATCCCAATATTCGGGACGAACCATCTGCCATACCCCAGTCGAATCCTCAAACTGCATAAATAAATCCGGAGTAAGCACCCTGACTTTTTCCAGTAGGCGGCCATAGACTAAATCTGCCAAGATAAAGCGGTCGTCGCCTAAATGCACAATACAGGCAGCATGATTTGCTACTACCGAAACTACCCGGCCATTAGGGAAACGTATTACTCGGGAGTAACAAGATTCGTCTGTCGCCGAAGTCATAATCTGGACATAATCCACTTTTAAGCCAATGGCCTTGGCTAAAACCCCGAACATCTGGGCATAACCGCAGCAGTTGGCGCTATTACTGTAGATTACCTGGTCTAAACGGGCGTTCTTATTATAGTATTTGATGCGGTGGCTAATGAGACTGGCTAATTTTGCAGCGATGCTACGCATAAATTGTTCAGCGAGATCAGGAGAAGTCGTGGGAGAATTTGCAAATTCTATTCCTTGGGCTAATTCTGCCAGCGGCCAGGAGCCGACATAATCCAGGAACCTCTGCTGCAGTTGTGGGTCAGTATAACCTAAAAGCGTAACTTCCTGCTGTATTTTTTGCTCCACCTGAGTTATCTGAGGAGAAGTTCTCTGTAAAGTCGGTTGCGGGCTGAGGCCCGATTGAGCAACAGGCGTAGCAATGGCCTGGTTTACGGCAGTAGGCAAAATATTGAAACCGAAAATAAAACTTAAGAATAGCGACAGGAGTGATTTGCGGGAGAAACGCAATGAACAGTGGAGTAGTATTACCACAATGGCGGTAATTACTAGAATAGATATAGCAACTGCGCTAAACGCAACAAGCGGCGGGCTGTGGCAGAATCTTGCCAGATAATCCGCCCAGTAGCCATGCAGCAGGCCGCTAAATTTCGCTGGAAGCAGTTGCCTGCCTAATATATGCGCAGGTATAAGTGGAAGAACATTTAAAAGCCAGGGACGAGCAGAAACTACATTTTTAAGGGGTGCAATCCTCACCCCAAGTACCGAGGATTCGTCGAGAAGATAAATTCTCACCATTCTGTCGGCAATGGAATATTCTATATATGAGACAGCTATTGTATCCCTGGCTAATCCCTCAGTATATTCTTCTCTATAGCTCTTTTCTAAATCTGCTGTCCGTATCGGGAAGTCATGCGCTATTTCGTATAAAGCTACTTCGCCAAAGGGATCAACCTGCCATACGCCTCTTGGCGTAATGGCGCCTTCTCTTACCAGAAAATCCCTAAAGGGCTCAAGCGGCTGCCAGCGTTGGTCAAAACAGACATAAGGCGCAAGCGGCTCTCCTTCAGTATGGGTAAGAAGATACATAAATAATCTTGCGGCTATAGCAAAACCTTCTTCTTTTATGGGTATATCTTTTATAAATATTACGCGCTCTCTGGTTTTACGAACCTCGCCTACTTCATAAATGATGCGGCCGAGTTCATATTCGCCGTTACTGACTGTGCAGCTAAGAACATGCTCTCTGTTATATAAGCCGGGCCTTGCGGAAATCCGGGCATCGGGAATCCAATCTTCAATTAAGACCCTGCGGCCCATGGCGTTAAACCAGGGGACCCGTTTATCGCCCAGGAGCAGAGTCCTGTCCTGCAGAAGAAGAAAACGCTGGTATTCATCCTGGGCTTGGGCGAAGGTAAAAGCATTATCGCGGATAACCTGGCGGAATCCGTTATCATCAGCCACTACAACATTAATCACGCCTTCTCTCTCGGATAACAAAAATACCTTGCCATCAATAATCAGCCATTGCCAATCAAATCCGCTCTCTTCCCCAAAAATAACCCCGGCATAACGGTATAACATAGTGTAGGTATCCAATTGGGCGATGAGAAAATCTGCGCTTACGCCTTGCCTTCCTGCATTCTCGGCAAGCAACTCATCAAAACTAATTACCTTCTTTCCCGCAAGTTGCCGGCGTTCCCAGCGATAAGTATCCAAATTGAAGACAATATCATTTTCCCGCATAAACTCGGCGATGCTTTCCACTCCTAACCTTACAGTATCAAAACCGCCACCCTGAAGGTAAGGGTCTCTGGCTGATTCCGCTCGGAGCCTATCAGCCATATGCGAAATCAAATTGCCGGTGGTGCGGCTATCTGCCATAAGAAAATCTTTGCCCATAGCGATACAGAGTTTCTGGGACCCAAATTGCCTATCTCCAATTTTTCTGGAATATGTCTCATAAACAAACCTGGGATGCGCATACCTCTCATTTGCCCCTGATAAAATATGCACCCGGAAGCCTCCTATTGAATCGGAAAGGGCCTTCAAGGATTTGACGACGGAACGGGTAAAAATATTGATAAAGGGATAATAGTCCATCTCTTCTGTATTTTTGAATTCTACCCTTCTGGTGTATCTTAAAGCAATGCGCCGGGATGACTGCATCAACCAAGAAAAAGGAGATAAAACTGCTCTTAAAAACCGACTTAAGGCCTGTCCTAACCTGCTGAAGGATTCTTGATTTAATAATTGCAAGGTTCGGCTGCGGCTTAAAGCCAAGACCTGGCGCAAAACAAAGCCCTTAATAAACTGAAATATACTATTGATAAATAAAAGGACTCTTTCTCTCAACGGCCTCTTGCCAGCAAACGCTCCCGGCCGCGCTACTTGCGTGACTATTTCCTCCCAGTCCTTACCAAAGGTGATGCCAAAACGCGTAAGATTCATCGGCAGGCCAAAGGCCAGGCCTATCCTGACGTGGTCTATGGTTAATTCAGGCGTTAAGATGATAGTTAAGCGCAAGGCAAGAAAAGGAGGTAGTATGCCTAAGTATCCCACCAGCATAATCCACTTACTCTGCCAGCCGGTAAATCTTTTATTCAGGGCCTTAATCAACCCGCGCCGGAAAACATCTGAAATAACAGCAAAAATATCTTGGGGGGCTCTCGTCGGTAATACGCTATCATAACGCAGTCTTGCCCGGTCGCGAGGGAATTTCCAACCAATAGAACACGGCTCATAAACAGCGCCGGCCCAACGCCAAAAATCAAGCCCTAATGGCCACTTCAGCCAAGACCGCTCAGGGCTAACCCTTCCCACATCCCGATAAGGGAACCTGGAGAGAAACACCCCTTCTTCTCCTCTAAAGTCAACATGGTTCAGATGGCCAAAGGAGAAATCAATAAAAGCAAGGGTTAACCAGCCTACTAAATGAGAGGAAATCCTGAAGTTGGAATTCTTGATATTCTGGTAAAGGCGTTCCACCACCCACGGCAGGGTGTAAGGCAGACTGAATAAGCGGTGCTCAATGGCCTCCTGCATTACCTTGGCCAGGTAGCGTCTTGAATGTTTCATCTTCTCGTATTCTCTTATTGTCCTGACGAGAAACATCTTTTCTTCTGGCGTCAAATGCCTCCTTCGGCTTAGTTCCTCTAATCTTTGTCCCAGTGGCGCTGCAGGATTGACGCGCTCAAAGGTAGAGATAAAATCATCGGGCAACAGGCCTACAGCGAAGCACTCCAGATTATTCACTATTGCCTCGGTTTCTAAACCGCGATTATCATAATTACAAGAAATAAAGTGTAGTAATATTCTTCTAAGGTCGCGGGTATCCGTAAGCGCAGAAAGGGTAACTACAAAGAATCTTCTGCCTGTATTGAGGGGAGAAAGGAATTCATAGGCATAAGGAAAATCTTCTTCCAATAAACCGCTTTTTTCCCACAAATGCACCTTGATTCCTCGGTCATCAAGATATAAATGGTATTCTCCGTCTTTTGGGAAATTTTTCCAGGCCCGGCCGGCCTGTCTCTGCAGTTCTTGGCGGATCTCCAGGAAGGCCTCTTTAGCAAAACGACCGACGGTAGAACGGACAGCCAAAAGCCTTTTTAAAAATGGCCGGATAAAGTAATAATAAGCCAGGATTATAAGGAAAGCGCCTACTATTATAATGCCGATTAAGCCCCAAGAAAGCGGCTCAGGCCCGGCACGAGTTGGCTGGCTTACTATCCATGCCGCAACTGCCGCAGTCTCCGCGCCCAAGCAGAATAATCTCTTGGTCGGATTAGGCGCCGGCACGGGGACGGTGGGCGTTACGGACGAACCCCGCTCCTCCTGGCCGCTAGGCGAACCAGCGGTGCTCATATCCGGCTCTACTAAATCGCTCTCTGCGGGAGCGTAGGTATCTTTATAAACTTTTAAGGGGGGCGGAGCAAGTGGCCTTTTAAAGAGCCGCTGGTAAACCTCAAAAGCAATGCCTCTGATTTGCGCTTCTGTGTATTCGCAAAGCAACCGTTCTGTAATTTCCTCTAGGGTAGGTTTATCTAATAATGTTTCTTTGCCTAAGACAATTTTTGCTATTTCCTCAAAAGTGGTAAGTGCCGCCCAAGCCGTAGCCAGAACTGTCTGGTCGGCTAACGCCTCAGTGTTATCAAAATACAGGAGCGCGTTTATAGTTATATCATGCAAACTAAAATAGGCTGATGGCCCTATCCCTAAGGTAGTCAAAAATGCCGCGGCTTCTTCTTCATAACGTTGCATATCCCGGCTAAAACCGGCAATACCGTCGTATACATGCCGCAATTCATGTATCCTAGAATGAAGCAATATATCGGCCTTCAGGCCCTCAGGAGAAAAGGAAGCGGGTTTAGGCCTCATATAGTAAGCAAGGGCAATCAAATGCAGGAAGTCCGGCCCGTCATATTTTCCTGTGTCATTTAAAATACCTGTGACCTCCTGCGCTCTTTGTACCCATTCCCTGCCTCTCTCCGTAGATAGGTATACCGGCTCTCCTAATAAAATAAGATAATGATTATCTTCAAGCCGGAAGCTTGTGCCCCCTATAATTCCTTCGGAAACAAGAGACCTGCCCATTATACAATCTATGGTTACGGGATTGCCTTGAATTTCCAGTGTTTCACTGTTAAACTCTAATATCTGGCGGATATCATACATCCATGATAAATCCCTTGAACGAGAAAAATTTAAAAAGAACGTCATATAGTAGCCTGTAGTGATGCTTACTCTGGCTATATCCTCTAAGGCATCAAAAACCCCGCCAAAGGCATTTGTACCAGCATCCTTTTCTTCCTGACTACTAAGCGCCGAGGTATTCATTACTTCTATAAAAGCCATTAAATTGTCCAGCATAGAAGTAAAGGCATCGCGTAGCTCGGGGGACATCTTAGCCACTTCCGAAAGCAACGGCTCTCTGATGTTGCCGATACCCTCATTATTTTTCCGTACTACGTATTGTTTCAATTGTGCAAAAAGGCGCAATAATTCCGGCGATAGGGGCGCACTGCCGCCATCACCGGTTAAATCCCCCTGGGCTTCGTAAAACGAGCCGGGCGAACAAAAATAATCCGGCGCGGGGGCGGTGGGCGACTGCGCCGGTACAGAGGCGGCCCTTTGGCTCGGCTCGTTTGGCTCGCTTTGCTCAAGGCAAGGGGACGGCGCAGGGTCCGTTGGTGGCATATGGACGACGGGTGCATCTATGGCATTGTAGGCATTAAGCAGAATATCTATCGGATATTGTTGCGTAATCTTACTCTCAGGAAGTTCTTTTCCTCTGCGGCTCTGCGCGCGGTTTAAGAGATGTCCGACCTCATGATTAAGCCATTGTTCATAGGCGGGGCGGTTATTTTGGCGCAATCCGCGCAAGAAGGCCAGTTGACTTTGGAGTATAAGCAAATTAAATGCCCGGGGCTCGTCAGTCTGCGGGTCTCTATAAGTGCCTAACTGGGTAACCAGTCGAAAATGCCTTCTCCGAGGGAATGGGACGCAATCTGCATAAACGGTTGTGTAGAGCGTATTATAGAATTCTTGATCCGCTAAGGTATAAATACCTACGGGTCTTTCTTTAAGAGCAATCTTATCAACCAAACTTCGCCTTACATCCTGATAAATCTCATCATCTTCTGAAAGTCTGGTCACTCTCTCCCAACAGTAACTCCAGGCCAGGCTGATTGTTTTATACTGTTTGCGAGACAATAAATACTGCGCCCAACATTCACCATTCCAGCCCAAGGCAATAGCTGCCGGAGTTTCATCATCAGGAGCGGGAGCGCCTTGGTCAACTGGACGCGCAGGGGCAGGTGGCTGTGGCGCGGGGGCGAAAGTGCCACGACCTGCGCCTAAGTCCACCCAGCTAAACTGATTATCTTGCGGCTGGACGTTCCTCTTTAGGAAAGTCATTACCGGACCAAACACGGAAAGAATATCCGGTGCGGTGGCGGCGGGGATTGTGTTTAAACCACCGGTGAAAGCAGCATAAACCAAATTCTGCAAAGCAATTCTAAATCGCAGGCTGAAAATCACTGCGGCTAATCCAACTAATACACCTATTGCAACTAATTCAACTACCCCCGTCCCCGTCTGCGCCAGCGCCGGCACCACGGCAAGGCAAGCGTACGGGTCTTGGGCAGTTGTATCAATGCCTCTTTCTTCTACTATCCGGCGTGCCCAGGAATCAGCCAAGAATCTATCCCGGACACCAGGCATACCTGCTGCTAATCTTTCTATCTCCTCTTCGGTTTCCTCTCTTTTTCGTTCGGCCATCTGCATTTCTTTTTCTTCTGCTTCCTGCCTTTCTCGCACTAATAACTCTTGCGCCCGCTGGGGAATACCAGGACTTTGCTGTAGATAACCCTCAATCTGCCGGGAAACTATTTGCTCAACTTCTAAAAGTACCGTCTTTAATTCTGTAAAAAATCTTTCTCTTTCGGCTTTATGATTTTGGCCTCTATAACCAAGGCTCATCACAAAAAAGCGAAGTTCGCCCTCATCTTCAGGCAGATTTTTTTCATTATATCCGTAATGGAAGTCTAACCTGAATCTTATATCTATCAAAAATGAAAACAAGCCAATCAATCTGCGGGCCTCTTCAGGCTCAAGCCCGAGTCCTAAAAGCAACTTCAAGGTGTTAGATCTTAGGCCGCTTTCCCCTAATTGTATCTTCTCATCCTCGGAATCTCCAATTTCTCTTGCCCCACTGGCTATAATCGCCCACCACGTCAACTCATGGATATCTCTTAATCCGCCTCTGGAGAATTTAATATTTAACCCTCTGCCATCCCCGAACATCTCACGCCTGTTTTTTCTTAGATTATATAAATCTGCCAAGGCATCCTCGGCAACTACGGGGTTGAAGATTTCCTGCTGCGCCGCTTTAATAAATCTATCAGCCAGTTCCTGATCGCCGGCAGCGTATTCTAATATGCATAGGGGGCGAACAACCCTATAAAGACCAGGCCCCCTGCTTAATTCCGTGAGATACTCTGGATAAGAAGCTGACCAGGCTTTCCCTGCACTTATGCCCTTTTTCTCTCTTAAGTCCGCAAAAGAAAAATCTTGGAAGCGTAAGTCTAAATGGCGATGTATAGACCTAAGCGATGCATCAATACTTTTTGTAAGTTCGCTAAAGTATTGTGAATTAGCCACGGCGCCGCATAAACCCCCGGAGGTGAGACCGTCTTTCTCATAAACTGAAATTACGTCGTAATCAAAGGTGGGAAACTCTCTTCTGGCATTGGTGCCGCCTGCGATTAAGGCATATTTACTGCTTGGCCTCCCATAAACGGTTTCCATTAATTCATTATCTGCCTCATAAACAAATCTTAAGACTACCCGGCTTAAATCTGAGACTATGGTGATGATGTCGTCCCCAAAACGAATAATTTCCTCAAACGTGCGCCTATCGGCAGGCAAGATCGGCCGGGGCCTGAACTTTAAATAGAATACAAAACGCCGGATTAACTCCAAATTTGAATATTTTCTGATCTGGGATATTTTTAAATCATGAATGGCGCGCGCTTCTTCCTCAGAACAAGTTTTAAATTCACCTTCTTTTCCTGCCCTGGCTCTAAAATCCCTTTCGACATTATCCAATTGACGAGAAAGCCCCTGAGTCATTGTCTGGAAAGATTCCCTTACTATCAGTTCTGTTGTGGGATAACTGAAATAATGCGGGTCCTCAGCCAAAGATAAAACAAACAACCTGAATATAAATCTGCCGTTGGTTGCTAAGAACTCCGCCAATTCTTTCATCTGCGGACTAAGTAAAATTCTTACTGCCTCAGGATATGCGGCCAGCATCCTCCACAAATCAAATTGATTTACTTGAAAGATATTTGCCGGTAAAGAAGCCATTTCTCTGGCGATTTTGGAATCATCAAATTCATCGCTTATCCAGGCAAAAAATTCAAGTGCTTCCTTGCGTGCGCAACCAGCTTGCACAATGGCCGCAAATAGATTAGGCAGCACCGAGAGATAAAATTCTCTCCTATCTTCGCTTGAGCCCTCCTGCGGTGTAGCCATACCCAATAAATAATTTAATTCTGCATCGGACAACCTCAATAATTTTCCTGCACTTCTTATGGCCAAGCCGGCATTGTGCTCTATAATCTCGCTTGCTTTTGTGTTTAACGCCCTGTCGATATATTCTCTTCTGCCTATGCGTATAGCGCTACCGGCTCTGCGATGGGCCTCATTTTCAGGCATGCCCATTGACATTAATTCTTCTTCAACTACTTCCTGCCCTAAAATTTTTGCCCAAGTTACGACATCCAAAGGCCTGATATCATTCCAGCCGGCGACTAACACAGCGGGAACTAGCCACAGACCATTTGCCCTTACTGCGGCAACCCAATTATACTCACCGGCAAACCAAACCCTCCAATCTTCAGGGTCGCGCAGAACCCTTATTCTATCCAGTTCTATCTGGCGGGCATAATCAGGATATCTCTGCCCTAAAACCTGTATTGCATCTTTGATTAATCCTTCCTCACTTTTATTTAACGGCTCTGCCTTTTCTTGCCAAAGGGGTAACCTTTTGCGGAACTGAAAGAGATGGAATAATTTGCCTCTGTGTTTAGCGCCTGCGGGAACATCGGGGACGTTTATATCTTCTTGCGCAGGGCCTGGCTGCACTTGCTTCGGCTGCGACGCAGCCAGCGCAGGGGCGGGGGAGAGAACAAGAGTGGCAGTTAAGGCAGTTTTCCAATATCGTTGGACTGTTTCAGGAGCAAAGGCTTCTTCTACCCGCTGAGTAAAATATGCAGATACCTCGCAAGAGGCTCTACGTAGGAGAACGATTTCTTCACGGAACGCATCTCTCGTAAAATACTCATTTTCAGGCAAACACTGACGAGCAGCCGAAAGGTCCAAAAGAACTATTTCTCCTGAGTCCGGGTCTATACCGAAATTGCTCAATTTATCATCAAGGACAAATAGACCTAATTCCCAAAACTTATAATTTACTATTATAAAGTTGTCAATAATGGAGTATGCTCCGGCTATATCGCCGCTTCTAATTGTAGAATGCAGGAACGATCTTAAGTCAATGTGCTTTCTTTGAGCCACGACCCTGCGATAATGCCTCATTACCGATCCCAGCCAAGTGACAACCCGCATATTTACACCCTCTAAAATTATGGTGTCAGCGATTAACCCGCAGCACTTTTTCCCAAGCATCAGTAAAGATTCTTCTTCGCTTGCTTCTCCGGATGCAGCCAGCCCCATAACTCTGCTGGCTTTCTGCCATAGCAACGACCATTCTCCTCTAATAATTAAGCTAATTGCTTTAAGAGGATAACTAAAGAATATCCTAAATAAGGGTAAGAAAAATACTTTTGGCCTAAACAATAAATGTTCTAACTTCACTTCAAAACTGCTCTTTGTCACTTTGATTACGAATCCGGCTTCAGGATGAGAGTATATTTTCTTCATCCAACCTGAAGTTCCAACCCTTCTAAAAGCCAAACTTTCTAACTGGCTTCTTAAACACTCCTCACTCTCCATTGTAAAAGCCGGTATACCGTGACCTTTCCCGAGATTTCCCTTGGCCGCAGACGGCTGCGGCGCGTCGTCTTGCGGCAC
>CAZKSS010000005.1:1229-10580 GCA_964555545.1 uncultured Planctomycetales bacterium | reverse complement strand
AAAGAATATGCCAATGAGCTAATTGTTCTTCTGACGCGGGGGCTCAAAATCACTGCGGCTAAAAGGAGGGCGGCGAGAATACAGATTGCCATCTGCTGGGCCAAAACCGGTGCTACCGCAAGAGTAGATAGACCACCAGTATAGAGAAGGCTGAATATAATTTCTCTTTCTTGCTGTCCATTTTTTGCAGCAGGCGGCTTGCCTTCCCCTATTGCCTGTAAAGTACTTCTCCAATATTTCTTTAACTTCCCTAACCAACTATCTACTGCCTCTACATTCGGATATCTCCTGTAGAATCCGGCGTAATATACACGCAAGATCCTCGTCTTGGTTTCTTCTATTTGCGAAGAGGTACTCACCGCCGCCATCCCCCCTAAACACCCCCACCCTGCGGCCTTACCTATATATAGTGCCGCTAATGGAAGGGCGGCTACGCCGAAAATAGCCGCGGCGGCGAAAAGCAAAGCGATTACTAATAATGCCGGGCTGGATTTCTTGGCTAAGCGCGCAAGTATACCGCCCACTCTTTTCAGAATACCTAAAGCAAGAGGCGGCGCCTTTGGCTTAGAAACAGACTTTTTAAAATACAGCTTAAACAGAAGCAGCATCAAACTTCCGCAGACGGCATTGGTGATAGTCATTGCCCACCAGAAGCCGCTTAAACCCCAGGTGCCGTGCAAAGCAAAACGCCAGGCCAGGCCCACGCTTAAAAACAGGCCGCAGGTAGAAACAAAGGCTGTGGTGCGCGTATCCTGCTTGCCCACAAAGGCCTCCCCTAAAATACTCCAGGTGGTTATGAATATGTAAGTCGGAAGCGTAATCCTTAAGGCATTTACCCCGATCTTGATTATTTCGGGATCGGCATTAAAAAATCTTAAGATATAAGGAGTAAAGGTAAAAATGATTAGTCCCGCGGCCACGGTAATTATCTGGGCGTATTTGTGGCTGGCCCATACGGCCTGCTCGGCGCGGGATTCTTGGGTGTTAAAATTCTGGCAGACCATGGTCCGGTCGGCATTAGCGATGCTGCCGGTTGGTGTCGTAACTATGGAACCGAGCCTCGTGGCTACTCCGTATCCGGCTTGGGCCACTTTGTCGAATATGCCAAGCATACCCGTAAATAACATTGTGCTTAATGTTCCGATGCAAAACTGAAATGAGCGCGGGATACCAATTTTAAATAATTCTTTCATCAATTTGAAATCGGGTTTTAAATCCGCAAGTTTCAGATGCGCCGGGCAGTCCTTGCGAATAAAAATGTAAAGCGCGTAACAGGCGCCCACGCTGCGGGATATCAGCCAGGCGGTTGAGGCCCCAACCAGCCCCAATCTCGGTAGGCCACAGTAGCCGAAGACCAACAGCCCGACCAACGCGGACTGTACGAAGGCGCTAACGGTATAAACTTTAAAAGGCGTATGCCCATCTCCTAAGGAGAAGAGCATCTCAAAAGCCAGGAACATAATCGCAATGGGGAAGGTAGTCAAAAAGTAAACTTTGAGATAGGGGATGCCCATAGCTATTACTTCCGGCGAACTACTCATCTTATGCAGAATAAATCCGGAGGAGGCAATCCCTGACTGGCTTATGATTACCGCGCCTAATAAGCTGATAATCAAGGCCTGGGCAGTTATCTTGCCTGCGGGGGCAATGTTGCCATTACCTTTGGCATCGCCGGCCTTAGTCCCGGCAGCCACAAATACACCGGAGAAAACTATCCAGATAAAAGAGGTGAGTGTAGAGCCGATCTGGATATTGGCAACGGCCGCTGCCCCGATTTTGCCTACAAGGTACAACTCCCAGAGAGCAACGATAAGAAATAAGATATTCCTGGCCAGGGTAGGACAGGTAAGCCGCCATAAGCAGGTGGAAATCTTACCTTCTTTAACAAAATTTTCATTTTCAGGTTCAATTGCTGCCGGATCATAAAGCAAGCGGCGGCAAAAATCTGCGGTGCCGGCAAAAACGGCTTTTAATTCCTGAAGGGTTGAATTTCTGGGCTCGGGGTCTTCGGCATGGACTTTTTCGTGGGCAAGCAGGGATTTGGTAACGGAAATGGCGCTATTTCTGATAAAACTGTAATTACTATAAAGCGCGTAATATAAGGCAGGATGTATGGCTACTCTATTTGCGCCGTCATAATAACCAAAACAGCCCTTATAAAACGGCGGCACCCTCGCATCTTGAGGCATCACTGAAATACCCAGACCCTGGGTATTTATATTATTGCTTCTTAAGGCCATACTTACTTTTTCCTCGCTGGGTTGAGTTTTATTTTGGCTTAAGAAATACTCCGCCAGGCGCAATATCCCCCAGGCCAGAGGGTTATAGCGACTAAGAAGTGAAATGTAAGTTGAAGGCGCTTGTGCCGATTCTTCCTGTCGGCGGGAACTTGGTTTTCGGGAACTGGAAGTTATTATTCTGGGATTATGCGCGGGCAAAAGATGGCGGGTGATATCAGGTGAGGATAATATCTCTATGCCGCCGTTGGCTTCTAAGAAACGACGCACTCTAGGTACCATCTGGAGGTTAACTATCTGCCGAACACGCTCGTGGCATATCCCCTGCCCATCGCCGACCAATCTAAGCCTAAGTTGATCCATTACTCTTTCAGTAAATACTTGGATATTGCGCCCGCTAAAACCTAAAAATTCTAATAATTTTTCTAGGTTTCCAAGGATGAGTCTCTGCTCTACCTCATCACCCACAACTGGCGGTATGCCTATAGCCGACGCCTGAAGAGTTTCTTCTACCGTTCTCTCGTCATCTGGATGGCAAGTAACCTGCAGAGATTTTTCTTTCTTCTTCTTTTTAATCTCTCGAGAAATACAGCGGGATATTTCATGCCGCACATATTTATAAGCAATAGTGGAGAATGCTCCTTTTTCAGGGTCAAATAATTCCACTGCCCGGGCCAGGCCTTTTTTGGCAGCATCAACCACTAATTGACGGTCTAAATCCCAATCTCTGATACAATCCGACCTTCTTCCTACGAGAGCAACGCATATCCCCAAATTAGCGTCAATCATGGCCTGCCGGGCTGCGCCATTGCCTTGCTGCACCAAGGGTGCCAAAGCCTCCATCTCTTCAGCGGTTAACCTTCTAAACCTTGCTGCTTCATTCTTAAGGATTATCGCGTAGGTCTGACCATTGGTGCGTTTCCATCCCCGCACCCACCTCTGCGAGGCAATCCTTTCTACCTCTGCTTCGTCATAATATAATTGCTTCCAGACAGGGTGACGTATCCTCTTTGTAGCAATATAAAGGTTAGGAATTCCCAGGGTTTCTTTCATTGCATACAGGGCTTCGCCATGGCGACAGTTATGATGAATCCGTCTATAATACTCTAACAAGCCACACAGCCTCTTACCGCCAAAATATTCCATCTGTCTATAGAAATCGCTGGTGCTCAATTCACCCGGTTGCCTGCGTAAATTCATGGCCAGCGCTTCTACAAACCTCTTTTGTACCGGTATCGGAACTTCCACCCAGTTTATATCCGGGCCATTGATTAATCTATCTAACCAGAATTGGAAACCACTATTGTTAACGCACGTAGTGGCACCCCGCTTCTCTAAAACCACCGTCGCCTGCATCATCCCCGCCAGGCACCCGCACGCGGCTGCCTTACCTAATGCTGCCGGGAGGGAGGCTGCGGCCGGATGCCTAGACACCAGGCAAATAACTGCGCCTGCGACTAAAACCAGGGCACTAATGCCTAAAGCCAGGGCGGCTTTCTTTACTAAACTAGCCGTCAACTTGCGCAAAAAGCGCCAAGCAACAGTTAGAAGAGAAACTGGTAGCAAATTCACGGCTGCCTGCACATCTGGCGGTTTAGACGCGAATAAAAGCATCTGCCTAACTTCAGAATCTGATGGTAAATTGCTTATAGTACTGCCATACTCTCTGAGCGCTGCGGCTAAGTTCTGCAGGGTCTCCAAAGTTAAAAGATGGGCATTGTGGCCACGACGTAAACGCCAACTGACTATCTCAGATAAAGTCAACTTCCGGCCCTGTTCATATAGATTCGGTAATGGTCCGAAGGCTTCTTTACCAGCGTCAGTGGCAAAATCAACGACGCTATCGACAACCCCTCCCTGAATCATTTCCCTTAATGCCGCATATATTTCTTGAGGGTCATTGGTCTCTTGTATGCGACCCAAGCCAATCCTATCCAATAATTCCTCAATCCCCTGACTTATTATTGCTCTGGCACTGGAATCAATATCCTGGCATTGCGCCATTGCCCTTAAAGAGCCGAAGATTTTGACCAGAGTCCCCTGCCCATATCTACTAATCTCCGGAATAATATCATTTATAGTAACAAGAATAGTTCTGATATAGACGCATTGAGAAGGTGGTCTTAATCGCTGACAAATTCTTGCTGCCTCTTCAGGCCGGCCTAGCATAACTGAATTCAAGAGGTGCTCCGACGATAAAAGCGGCGCAGGAACGCTGGGAGGGGTCTCAACCGACAATTTGGGAAATAAATAAAAAATAGAGATGCGTAACAAGATATATAAAACGCAGGGAGGAATTAATGCTATCTGCAGGATATAAATAAGAGCATGATAAGGGACAGAGATGACGCGATATTTGCTTTTGATGATATGGAAGGACTCGTGGCTGAGCAGGTGGAGCAACTTATTAAACTCGCCATTATCTTGGGACTCAACTATCTCATCGTGAAGTTTGCTGAAATCAGTAAATTCGGCAATGGCAGCGGTATTTGCCCAAATGGGCGGGCTGCGCGGGCTGTTTAGATGCGCAATGATGCTGGAGATAAGTAAAATAATTCCTGAAATAAGCAGATAAATGCTCAATAATTTAAGATGCAAACCTACACCGAGCACCGCTGCCAGTATTATCGCCGCACAACCGGCAAAGAAAGCCATCTGCACCGTGGATTTCTGCCTTATCTTTACTGCAGCAGAAGGCATTTTATTAGGCTTCAATAATACTACCTCTCCCTTTGTAGCGTCATTGGCGAACGGGAAATCATAAGGGATGTAGCCGAGCCTACGGACTTTATATCCTGGCGCAGCCAAAACCTGCTGGCGCATCTTAGGCGGCAGTTCATCCAAAGCAACGCGCATAATAATAATGCCGCTATCGTTTAACAATCTTGCGGCGGCGTCCAGAAGGCCTAAATCTTCAGGAGAATTAACCAGGATAATTACGGCGTGATTGCGGCCGAGATTTTGCGGTTGGAGCCCGCTGGTCAGATAAGCCCTGCGGAAATACTTTTCCGACACTTGGCCAAGCAAGTCCAATTCTTTGCTGGGCTTATTATTTACCTCTGCCAAAAACAAATCAAAGTCCCAGAATAATGTGCTATTCTTGATGATTTCGGCAATGCTTAACCTTTCCGTGACTACTCTGATATCCAAACTATCCCTGTTCCTGTTCTTTAGAGAGCGCCCTAATTCTTTTTTGACCATACCGTCGCACAATTCCGGGAAACCCTTTAATACAACTATTAACGGCAGGCGGGGATGTCCTCCTGCTGCTTCAGCCACCAGCCGGCCGGCAAGAGCGCCAGCGCCTATAGTAAGGGCGTTCATCGCTTCATGATGCCGGTTTCGCCATTCCGGCATCCTCCAAGGCATATCCACCAACGCCTCTTTGGCTGCCTTCAGGATAAACTTATCGTTATAGTCGGGCTGCGGCCGGTAGTAATTTTCTCTTAAATGTAAGTCTTGGGGAGTAACAAAAATATAATTGTATCGGCCAAAAAAGTTAACTGCGCCGGATGTTTCAGGAACGCCTTTCCTGACAATATCAAAGACATCGCTATTCCTGCGTATACATCTTACTTCATCCTGCGGCCTAAAATTAATAAACCAGTTCTTAAAATCTATGCTTATCGCTTCAGGAGAGAACCCCTGATAGGCATGAAAAGTCAACTGCCGATCATTATTATCAGAGATGATGTAGTCTTCTTCCCCCCAAACCAGATCAAACTCCACCCTTTGCCATAACTCAAGGGAAACCAGCCGCAGATGATCTTGGCTATTACGCATCAGAACCCACTGCCTTCCTGCCAATTCCTGTTTTAGCTGGGGGCCCAGATTTAATCTTCCTTTCTTGTTTATATAAAGGGACCAATCGCTAACAGACTGCGGCACAGCCCTGACCATCGCTAAAGCCGGCACCAAGAGCCAAGCGCCGATGGCGTTGGCCTGACTACTTAATCCTATTAGATAAACAATAGCCACTGATAAAGGTCCCAGAAGTAGTAAAAGACTAACTAAAGGCTTTAATAAAGTTCTTAATATGTCCCATAATAAACCCTTGGGGCATACTCCTGAAAGCGTTTTCCAGTTTGGTAAAATAAAAAATAAGCCGGCGATAACTAATCCTAGAATAATTAAATTGGAGCCATGATTGAAGAATGGTGATAATATAATGGGAATAATAAGCGCATGCCCTCCCCTAAATAGATCTTCACGTTCTTTTCTTTCCTGCTGCCACTGCCTCTCTAATTCTTCCCACTCCCTCCGCTCTTCTTCTCTCCATCTTTTATAAGCGCGCCATGCCGCATACCCCAAAATAGGAATAAGCAACCATATGGAATAAGGCAGCATCTCCCACCTTTGCGCTTCGGGCAAGCGTAAGAACCAAACTACCAGTCCGGCAACGCCGCTTATCGCCGCCGCAAAAATCAGCCAGGCATAATGCGCTTTTCTCTCTTCATCTTGTCGACCCCTAATTACTACATTCCTTAGCGTATAGCTCACTCCTACAGCCAAGAGACGGACAGGCGAAAGCGCTTTCGTAATTTGCAAAAATAAAAGCGGATTGAATTTTTTGGCGCATTTTATTACATATCTAAGGAACCGCTCAGTTTTTCCAATCCCCGGCCCAAGCCATAACAACCTCTCGTGAGGCGTCCCCTGGGTTTTATCCAAAGAAAGAATGCATAATCTCGGATCCTCGTCTAATACCGCTACGCATTTCCTGCCGGAATTACGTACAATTTCATCTTCCAGATAGATGACCAGTTCATAATTTTTATTTTCTAAGACATCTCTGAGCGCCCGGGCCTTAGAGGCTTCTTTGCGTCTAATGCCGATAGTGGTCCTGCCGGCTACTACTGCTGCCAAAGAAGTAACTCCTCTTTCTTCCAATTTAGAAATAACCATCGTGGCGATATTTTCCCTGCTGAGGCGATTATTCTCAGGGGCGTATTCTCGGGGATTAGTCCCGTAAGGACAATAGACATAACGAAAACCGTAGAAAGATTCATAAGGTTGAATACCTTTGGCGCTTAACTGATATCTTTCTTCGAGTTCCGCTTTGATCTCTGCAATAACCTGGCCTAAAGCAACGACTTCCCGCTCCCTAAACGGCAAAGAGAACTCATCATCAGTGATTTCAAATTCACCTTGGTTAGTCAACCAGTATTTAACTACACCGTCTGCAGCATAAAGCGGAATCCCCGGTATTCTTTTTGCCTGAAGGCAACCCAAGAAGTTCTCAAATTGCCGATACCCTTCTAAATCCTGTCTGGCTTTGGTGGTGTTAAAGTAGACATCCGCGCCTAACTCCATAACTTGGCATACTAAATCCGACATCTTTTTAGGTATCGGCAGATTCCTGCGGCAGATAGTCTCATCTAAATCAAACACAAAGGCGCATTTCTTTATTCTCTGGCCCGCCAACATCCCTAAGCGCTGGAGGGGAGAAACTTCTGATGCCATAAGCCCCAAAACCGGCAGGCCATATATAGGTAAGGGATGAGAAAGAAGCGCAGCCGCGATTAGGCCGATGAGTAGAGACGCTACAACGAATTTATCCGAAAGATGCCTGGTTATAATTTTTAAGGCCTCAACCCCGGGCGTATTAGTGCTGGCGAACGCTGAAACCCGACCTTTCTTAAATTCAACCTCCCGGGCAAAAGGATCCGTAGTCTTTGAGATGGCAAGGTAAGAGGAAGGGCTATACCTAAAGCCTATTGCTATACTCTCCACGCCTGCCTCTTCTGAAATGCGGGAATAGGCTATCCGGTCCCTAAACTTATCCGCAATCACCTCCAGTGCCTTTTTTAAATTCATCTTTCCATCGGCGCGGAAGTCATTTAAAGTTATCCCGCCTGCGATAAATATCTCTATTACGCCGTTCTTGCTCAGGCCTGATGCCTTGGCGAGAGCCTGAATCAACTGGTTAGAGGCCAATAGTACTCTTATATCTGGCCTCTTCATATCTGCATTCACCATCTCCACCATCGCCGCGCAGCAACCCAGGCCAGCGAGCCACGGCAGATGCCCGCTGCCCAAGAACCCGAATAGCATCGCCGCGCCGATAAGTAGCCCCAGCGCGCCAAATAATGAAGTTTCCTCCTGGACTTCTTCGGCAAGGTTACCTAATGCCTCCCTGAGCGTGTTGGTGGTAATCTCTTTCTCTGCCTCGCCGTAAACCTCGAGGCGATGCCGAAGTTGCGATAAAACTCGCCAGCGCTGTATTCCCGACAAAGTAGCAAGGGATCCCAACACGCAAGGAAGCACTAAGAGCGATTGAGCAAAACGCATCCCCGCTAAGTCGCACCTCAATTGTCGCGCGATAATCTTTAGCTCCATATTGGTATAGTAGGGAAATATTTCTCGGATTAAATCAAGGCCTACGCGTTCTTCCCGGCGTCTTTGGTTGCGTATTGAACTCTCATAATCTTTAAAAATCCGACGCCTTCGGAAGCGATCCGAAAACGTAAATGCCATAACCGCGGCAACCACAAACGCCAGCATAAATATCTCCAACCCCCAGCCGGCCAGATGCGGCGCCTGAGCCGTTACAAATAGCGGCGCGCTCAGGCCAGAAACTAAAAGCGGCAGCACTAATGCTACGCCCAAATAAGGCCTGTATTTATCATGGGCCTGGCAATAGGTCTGCCTCTCTCTTGCTGGCAGCCCGACATAAAGCGCCAGCAAGTCCACTCCGTAGGTTGTATCTTGTTTATTTTCTTCAAACCACTCGGCAATTAAATTCAATGCCCGCTCGGTTTCTAAAAGCACCGAGCCCGCGTCAACTTTTATTTCTTTCTCTAGCCCTGCAACTCTTCTTTGCAAATCTTTCATTTGCTTTCTTACTTCTGGCAACCATAATTGGTTGTTTCTAACCGAGGGAGTTACGTTTTCGCTTTTTATTCTCCTTCTAATTTCTTTTCTTAATAATTTTCCCCGGATTAAGGCCTTTAGATAGGCAGTGAGGTTCTGTAACGGCCCTGCGTTGAACACCTGCGTGCCAAATTCATAACCCAGGCCATAATAATTAAAACTTACGGCTTTGTCGTCTCCGTGAAATCCTTTTTCCCATAATATCCAACGGATAAATTCTGCGTAGTTTTCCCTGGCAAAG
>CAZKSS010000005.1:0-1129 GCA_964555545.1 uncultured Planctomycetales bacterium | reverse complement strand
CGGCTAAATCCCTGTCGGTATCTCTTACTTCTCCCCACCTCGCCCGTAAAATTCCCAATAATTCATCGCGCTTCTGCTGCAATACCTCTGCAGCGCATCCCGTGTTTACCATCCCTATCAGCACCCCGCAGCAGCCCAGGCCGAGCCACGGCAGATGAGCGCCGCCCAAGAGCCCAAACAACGCAGCCACGCCAATAATTACGGCCGCTGCGGCGGGTAATAAAACCCTATTGTTCCCCCACCAGCCACGGAAGGTAAGAACAATATTCCGCAGCGACCGAGAATGATAAAAATTATATAAAGCCAAAATTACCAAACCCGCCAGCGCCAGCCAGAGAAGCCCCGGATGCCCCATTATATAGGTAAGTGCGCTGTGCGCGCTTAAGGCCGCGAAGAATTTCGCCGCGCCGCCAGTTAAAAGCAGCGCACCGACTTGCCCCTTGGCTTTCTGATAGTCTGCCAGAAGGTTTCTGCGCAGCACCAAGACCCTTGGGCTATTCCATTCGCCCTCATCTGAGACAGATTGTCTAATTTTATCCGAATGGATTAACCATTGTCCATTACCGCGCTGAAGTCGTTCGGCTTCGCTTATTTCATTTGGTTTCGACGGATCGCCGATAGTCTGGATAAGGTAAGTATAGAAGGTATCCTCAGACATATCTTCCAAAGAAGCCCCCTCGCTATCCTCGGCATTGATTTGCCAATCGTGATTTCTGGCACAAAAATCAGTAGCCTCGCCTATCTGGCGCAGATATTCATTACGCTCAATACCTTCCTTGCATAGGGCGATAGCGGTTATTAAGGCCCTTAATCTATGGAAGCTGGCTGCTACTATTCTAATCTTAAGTGGTAATTTATTACCCTCTGCTCGATAATCAGCCTCTATTTTCTCTAATATGGGCAGGCTTTGATAAATATTGGCGTAGGTGTTATTAGAAAGTTCCTCCAATATGATGGCATCCTTGTCTACCCCGTACATCTCCATAATAAAAGCGATTACCTTTGCTTCAGTCAGCATGTCAGCTACCGGTTCTTTAAATTTAGCAAATCGGGCCGCGCCCGGGCCATAAAAATCATCGTAAAGTACCATATTATCCTTATTGTAATATTCTCCCAATAAATCATCTAT
>CAZKSS010000004.1:0-27526 GCA_964555545.1 uncultured Planctomycetales bacterium | reverse complement strand
AACCAATCTATTATAAGCTTCTTGTTTATTCCTAGTATATACCCGATAAGGAATTGCTGTTAGCAATAAGCCAGCAAATAAGTAAGCGGATAATATTAGAGGAGCATTAAATATCCAGCTTAATACTATAGCCGGCAATAACCAAGATAACCATTTTATCTTGCCGCCGCTATCAATCATTCTCTGCCAACGTGCCTGTGATTGACCCCATTCAGCATCATCTATACAATGCTTACGGGCCATCGGTCCCATTATTAAAGGTAATATTCTAATAACTAACCATCCGACAACGACAGCAAACATCCACGGTAATTGGCCTGTGGCTATCTGCCAAATCCCCAGACCCAATGTAAACGCAAGAGCTGATACAGTAACAACTTTTTCTAATCTGTTGTTCCCTAATAACGATGACCCGCTGCTCTTTCGAGGCATGCCTATTGCCAGGACTAATAATTCCTTTAACGCTTGCTTCATAAATACTAAACCGCCACCGATAACTTCCTTTACCCATAATCTGCGGTTAACATCAATCAATAACCATAATACCACCAGTGGCCATAACCAGGAATGGTCTATCAATGCCGCCACAGTTAAGATAGCTAAAATAGCGGTGTCAAGCATCTGCGCGGTTTTGGCTTTCTCATAATTTCCGCGCGGAGCAGTGATAATTGCTGCTATAATAGATGCGATTCCTAAGCCAGTGATCCAATGTTCTCCTAATACTAAACCGCCGATAATCATCGCAGTATACCCTAAGGCTCTTCCTGCAATTATAGAAGGATGGCTCCGGTATATTCTCTTGGGATTAAGCACCAGCCAAGCGAAATTCCAGGTAACCATAAGGTATATATAGGTAACGCTGACTACAAAATACACTGTTGGCGTAAACGGAGGAAGCAGCGCTAATATAATCAGCATTACCGTAGCAATCCAAGGCCCAAGATAAATATAGTCGTATATAGAAAATTTACTCTGTCTGCTTACTGGAACAGACCTTACAGTCACCCAGAAATCCGCAGCTAACCAGACGAAGAATTTATAGAAGGCGTATAAATAAGCCCCGACAATCAAGGCGACGTAATGTGCAAAATAATTCGGGTAAATCAATAAACCAAAGAGGAATTTTAAGAAGCCGTACGGCCAACCCCAGAATTTATTTAGCATAGAAACTGTTCCGAAATTAATTGCCTGTGACGTTGCGTAACTATTGGCAGCAAAAATTCCCGGTAGCGGCATAGAATGATAAATATCAAGAGACAAGCCAAGCATAACTACATCCGCATAAGTATTAGCCCCTGCTACTATTGGTTTTAGACCAAAGAATCCTACCGGCGTATACATATGAGAATATTTCCAGTGTATGGGTACTCTTGGCGATAAGAAGAACATCCTGGCAGTTTCGGTATTTACGATTGCATCCATATCTGCCTGGTATCTTCTTTTGGTATTCACCCATGCGGTTAGGGTGGGGGGTTTGGCCCTGCGCCAGATGCCCACAAAAGTATGCTCACCGCGTATACCGAATTTCATTAATGCCAGAGCCATTTCATCGTCTTCAGGTGGCGAAGTAGGAATTAAACCGCCGTATTTATATACATAGCCTGGCACATATGCGCCTTGTCCATACCAACCAGAGATGCCTTTTTTATACATCGCTAATTGCTTATGGTGAGACCAGCCGGGTGTTTCTCCTACCCAAGCACACTGCAAGGTCTGAGAAAGTTTAGTAATAATACATTCCAATCCAAAGACAAAATAGCCTCTATTCGGACGACTCATTAACCTTACTGAATGTGGCCACCATAACGACTCTTCAAACATTGCTTCATTTTGGGCGTCAAAAGCAAAGACCACATCCGCCCGCCTAAAAATAGTAGGCATTGCCTCAGCCCAAGAAGAATATTTATAAGGAGCCAGAGTAGTGCCTCCCTTAAAACCGCCGAAACCGCGAATACCGTTTATCCACTTCGTCAATAATCCTTTCAGGTCATCGGAAAATTGCTGTAATTGATTTCCATCCCTCAAATCTATAGCCGTTAATTCTGCACGCTGCTCATCTGTCAGGCCATTAACAAACGCCTGCCATTTCCCGGCAAAACGGTTTGCAAAACCACTCATTACATTTTCACCTTCGCCCAACATCTCTATCTGCCTTAAATCATCGGCGGGCTCAATTATCTGCGGCCATTGCAACCCCTGCTTAAAAGCATCAAATGCTGGCGCAATAACATCCGTCCAGCGTAAATTCTCTGGGCGACTGCAATATGCCATCAATGCCTGATCCGAGGCATTACCCATATTCAAGCCTGGCCAATTAAATAAGGTGCCCATAAATTTCTCATCCATCTTCCTCTCATAAAATTCATCCCAGATAAGATATTCTGTTGCATCGTTTCTAAACGCCTCATCGAGTGATCCATCATCCGCTATTTCTCTCAAGACAAAATCGCGTTCTGCTATGCTTAGGTCAGCCAAAGATATCCAAGTTTCCCAACCTAATAATGAATCAATCAAGGCATTCCTGCGCGCATTAGCATCGTGATATGCGTATCCAAATATCACTATCGCTGCGGGGAATTCCGGATTCTGGAATATTTCAATTAACTTCTGGAGCAGCCTTTGTCTAGCTGCGGTGCCTATATTGAATTCATTCTTTAGTCTCTGATATTTTTGGTTCGGGAACTTACGTTCGACAATTAACTTCCAAGCGGCCCGGGCAAAGGTATGACTGAATAATGCACGATAAATAACCGGCGAATGCATACTTGCCCAATGCTCTACTCTTTCTCTGAATACAGTCTTTATTCTTTCCTTTACTCTATCATCTCTAATTGGCTGCGTTAATGTATCTAAAAATGCCTCGGCGTTCTCTAGGTTATAGAATGGGTGATTTCTGCCATCGGGGCGCGAATTCGCAAATCTATGCCTAAATGTCTGCCTCATATACTCTTGAAATTCTGGGGTGATAATTGCTTCTGGGGTAATCAAAATAACATTACCACCTTCACCCCTTATCCCTAAAAGATTATGCCCAAGATTATCAATGAAATACTCAATAAATATGTTCCATTCTCTCACCCAGGCCTCACAGCTAAGGTAGTATAACTCGGTGGGATAATTCCTGTATCCTTCATTAGGCGATACTTTTGTTGGATCGAGAAGCCCGGGCCAGAATTGTTTTCTATCTTCTCCAAACCCATGGTGTTGTATGGCTGTCTTGCCCCAACTTTCATAAGGGATGTCCAATGCCGGTATGTCCCGTCGCATAAGCGTATTCAAGACTCTCCTCAGGCGCAGGGCCTCGATATCCGGGAAGCCGCTAAAATCAAATTTAAGTAGTCTGTCTTTATCATCTCTGGAGATTTCTCCTGTTTTATACCAATGCTCAATGATTTCTTCAAACTGTCTTACTATCTCTCCGCCATTAGCCCGTGATGACTGTGTCTGTAAATCATAATTTTCAAAAACTAGATTATTCCTAATCCACTTATCCCTGTTTAGTCTCCAAAGCAGGAGATTCAGGCCAAATAATACTGTTCCGGCCAGGAGCAGAGTCTTTGTTATTCCACTTACGCCGGTTATGCCGACTGCTTCAAGAGGTGCAAACATAATAGCTAAGAATATACCACTGATGATAATTATAAATAATGCTATTGACTTTGTTCTGCTAAACGACCTCGTCCGTCGGGAAGTAGCCCTTTCCCTCTTCAACACATCAAGCATGGTTACCACATCCTGCCCGTATCTTATGGGGAACCTCATATTTTGTTCGTGGTCAGTATGACTGACCCTCCACATGGATAATTCAACTACTGGCCTTAACATCAGGATACTAAAGAATAAGAATGCTCCGTAAGCTAAAGGAGCGCCGACAACATAAAAAAGCCAGGGAGCATAGCCAGAGGCTGCTCTTAGCATCGTAAAACAGAATGTACTAACTAAGATAAACATAAAAGTATTGTAGATGTTCAGTATTCTGATTCTATCTTGCCACCAACGGTTGTTATCATTAAGTTCAAAGCGCTCCCAATCCGAAAGCCTGGCCAATTCTGTCTGGCTCATGCCAGTTCCGGCATCTCCTTGGAATGCCGGTTCCTGTATTAACTCCAAGACATCATCATAGAATCCGCGAGCATCCCTATTGGTCGCCTCGGTTATATCTGCTGCTTTTTGATTAAACCATCTAGATAATCTACCCTCTAATAACGACCTTCTTACCCTTATACCTATTACCTTCCCTAAATATAAGCCAATAACGCCTAATACAATTGGCCAGATGTATCCTATGGTAGAATATAGGTCTAAAGCATGTTCACCAAAACGTATAAAGACAAAACTCAATACCCACGCAAAAGCTAACGGTAAGCCCCACTCTAACCGTACTAACCAGGGGAATAACCTTGCTAATACTGCTGTTCTGAAAGGTGCAGTTAAAGCCCGTTTCCATTCTCCGTTTTCTTCTCTCATGCCCAATCCCTGCATAATAAATGGCCGGAAGTGCTGGTGGTGTAGTGCCTCTATTACTTGCGTCTTCGTCCTATCATTCAACCCTCTGAATATCTGTGCTAAAAGTTCATAGCTTGGTATAGCAGAATCATTTTGGCGCTCAGCGAGATTAATCGTATTACCATCCCAATCGGTAGCCAGAATATTCTCTACGGCTATTCCCTCAAATCCATTCGTATATCTGCGCAGCAAGCCAATATTTATACTTAAGGCTTCAAAGGGATTCCTATCCCCTAATAAATCAAAGAATATGTCAAATACACGTTCCTCTAATATAAAATAAGGCTGCATAAGCAGGCGGCGTTCATTATCTGCTAATTGTTGACCCATGACTACTTTATAGAAGGCGGTGCGGGCCTGATTCTTCAATTCAAACCATAAATCCTGAAGTAGTATCGCAGACCATACCTCAGCTGCATACATAACAAACCTAATCGCCTCTATTGGTCTTCCCTCTCTAATTAATCTTATTGCCCTCTCATCCACCATTCTATTGAATCCTGGCCTGGCATTTAATTGGGCTTTTAAAAATCCCAATACTCTTTCGTAAATATAATCCTCTAATGGCACTTCAGCGAAACCCGTATACTGTCCTCTGGAGAAACAGAACTTTCCTAGATGGTTCTTTAATTCTCGAATAATATCCTCGGCTCTTGCTTTATCGTCGCTATTAGTCCTACGTCTACCTTTTTCCGCTTCAGCCAAAATTGCTCCCTGCAAGAAGAACATCGCAATTAGCCTTTCGATATCCGTTCTTTTTTGAGAGATTGCGCAAGCATTTAATCTATTAACCAATGTTGCCATAAGCGCATAGCGGCTATAGAACCTTACCGGTGAAAACGAAAACCTTCCCGCATAACCTAAAGCATATTCAGTGGGACGCTCGTGCCAGAGAGCAAGCAAGGGCTTAGTATCTAGAGTTTCTTGATCTCTCAAGGTAAGAAACACATATTCATTGGCTCCGATAAGCCTCAAGGCATCCGGATTATCCTCATTTGTAAAATATCGGTAAGCAATTTCTAGCGCTTGTTCTGCTTCATTGCTTATTCCCTGAGCAATAGTTCCACCTGATATCCTAAGAGCCCTACGCATACTTCTATCTATGCGCAGCCGTATGTATCTACCTTCTCTTAAGGATTGTTTTATAACTTTCCTTGACTTCTCATTATCTTCAACAGTATAAATTCCTTCGCCCAAAGCCCCTCTGCGCGAGGCGACTGTCTCGCTAACATAATCACATCTTCCAAGCTCTGTATCAGAGCCTCCTGGCGACCAACAGGCATCCGGATCCGCACGGGCAGAAGGTATGGTAATATATACGCCATCGCCAGCAACTCTAATTCTTCTATAAGAATATTGACGATCAGGCGTAGTATACATACGCACTAATTCATCAAGGACTTGCTCTCTTACTTCCTCAATAACCGTCCTTCTTGTCTTATTGAAGAAGAGTAAATATACATTTGCCTTCAACCCTTTATTTCTCCAGGATTCTTCGTTAGCAAGATCCATATTTGCCAATACCCCATTAATATAACCTTCATAGGTACGACTTACGGCTTTTTTAATAATTTCACCGGCAAGGCCCTCAAAGGTGAGTTGGCTTGGCCATCTTGAAAATCCTTGCTCAGGGAGAATCCCACTCTGTAATTCCCTAAGAATTTTTCTCAAATCATCATTACCAAAGGTTACAAATTGGTTATTTAATAATTCAAGCAAACCATTGATCACATGATTTACAGACGAAGGCAATACTGCTATTAAGGTATTAATGAACTGGTCATCTGAAGCTTCTATAATCCTCCCTAATTGTTCGTGCATTTCCTGCCTAGTATAAATAATTCCATTACTATTATCTATCGGCGGCCTTCCTGGACTATGTCTTGCGCTGAGTCTTCTTCTTAACAAGCCGAGGAAGAAATTGTATAATAACCATAATATACCGAAGGCAACCGCAGCTATTGCTCCTGTTATAATAAAATAATTCTGTCTATCCACATTTATATTTTGTGATACCCTCTCAATGTCTCTCTGATAATAAATCCTCTCGTGCTTTAGGCCTTCTTCCTTATCTACCTTCCCAAGCAACTTCCCAAGTAGCCTCTTAATTCTACATGGATACTCCCGAGTAAAGTCGTTCTTTGCATCTCTTATTTTATTAGCCAGAAAACTACCGTATGTTATCTTGAGCCAGGCCTTTAAGTTCAAGCTATACGATAGGCCAAACCTTTCTAATCTATCTGTCTGAGGATTATACGCACTGACTAATTTTATTGAACGTAGCTCTTTTGTATATTTATCTCCTCTTTCCACCCAATCTTCTCCGTGCTTCTGATAGGAACGGCTATGGTCATCTAAATCGTAACTCTTATATTCTAATGCCCTCAACTCAAGTTCTGTGACTACATTGTCTTCTGCGATCCTTTCGTAATTACGAAGCGGCGCTTCCCAAATAGTCAGAATATTTCTTCCGTTAACTTTATGTATACTTGAGATAAATACCTTGCTCAATTTAGGACTGCCATATGGAATTAAGAATCTGGTCGTAGAAATAGCTTCGTATACAGGTATAAAGCAAGGAATTCCTTGGTTGCCTCTGCTAAAGAACACTACGTTTTCCGGCCTTCTAAACAGAACAGGGCGATATTTTTGATAGAGGACCCTTCCGTCAACTAAAAATCCTCTTTCCTTCAGATCGGGCATTCCCTTGCTATCAATGCGCGTCTCAAAAATTACATTATTATCCCTATCAGTGAAAATTTTACCAATGTGTGATTGCTCCAGCCAACTCCCATATGCATATGCCCCTATCTCATCCTGTCCGTTATAGGTATAGGTAAGGCTACTAGAAGAAATGCCCAAAATAGTCAAAATATGGCGGAATTGATCGCGTTCGCTAGCAGAAGCGTAGATTGGGAAAATAATTCGGAAGGGGTTACCTTCTCCAAAACCATCTTTACCTTTGGTGGGGAAACCATCTTTTAAGGCGATCAGATAACCTATATTATTATAAATTTCTTCTCTAGTTCTCGCCGAGATAAAGTTAGTGGAATCTATTCTCTCTAAAGCAACAAAGTGGGAAAGATAATCAAATTGCCCTACGACAGGTTCTGTTTCTAATAAGCCAACCCCTTCCATCCTCTGCACATGCACATTGCCTTGGGTATCTACTTTTTGCGTCCTGCTAATACTGTAGATTGTTTCTCTGTTATCATCCAGAACAATTGCAGTTGCAGTTAGGCTGGGTATCTCCACAAATCTTCCGGTATAATATCTGTAGGCTTTCATATCACCGGGCTGGAGTTGGAACTTGCCGGCGCTGTCTAAACTGCCAAAATCTTCTTCTATAAGCCGGCCTAAATAATCGCGGACCTCTTGCTTTGCCCAGTGCACTAACTGGCCCTTCCACGGGAATTCGGTCTCTTCTATTGAGACAACCCTCCCACCATAAGAAGTCCACTGAATAGTGCTAAGATTAGAAACACTTAAAGCGCCGGTGCCGTTATTTACATACTGATTATTAAAGGTCAGATAAATAGGATTATAATTTGCATCTAAGGCATATCTTGCTACCCGCGCAGGAGCGCGCATTAACCTTAAATCTAATTCAGAATATTCCCCTAATTTTTCGTAATGAGAGTCTACTCGGCTATATTTTTCGTAATTATCGTCAACGAGCGGCTCACCTAAAGGACCAGATGTCCTCTCACCCACTTTAAATCCATTCTTATAGATATCCTTTTTCTCTGACCCGTCGGGGCCAGGGGTATAGTGGGTGGCAGAGGTGGTTTTGGTCTGGGGCATAAATTCAGTTAAGTCAATGCCTCTTAAGAAGTCCTTTTCTCCCCAGAGATCTGCAAGGCCTTTCAATTTCGATTTCTCCTCTTTTATTCCAGTGTAAGCCAGTTTTAATTTACCTTCGGGAGTTAATAAGCCCTGCTCTTCATCCCAGACAATATTCGTGGAGTCCCTCTCCGGGCTTAAGTGGGTTTTCAGGTCAGACTTGTTGGGGTCAAGCGCCAGCCAGTACCGGTCATTAAGGAAGAAACCAATGCCTAAGCAATTGCCCTTGCGGCTGTGGAAGTCATTAATAATTGCATTCAGCATAATGGCCTGGCTTTCCTCGCCTTCGTGGCAACAATAGCCGGTTTCGGCAATGAACCAGGGCAGGTTTTTGAGACCCGGATGCGCACCAATTACATCCATGGGCTGGCCTTTGCGATAGACATTAACCCCGAACATATCCACGCCAGCAGCCTGGGAGCGCTGGATATGGCGCTCTAATTCTTTTTCCGAAAGGACCGTGATGATGGGATGAGGATGAGTTTCGTGGGACTTAATCCAAGATGCTGCAGAACCAAGCTGGGCATACCAGGCATCCTCGCTTACTGGCGGGCGCTCATTATACTCATAACCTAAAATCCAGCCGATAATCGCCGGATGGCTGCCAAACTTGGCGACAAATCCCCGGTAATCTTCTGTAGTTAAGTCATTATAATGCTCAAAGACCACCAGCGCCTTCATTCCCAAGGCGCCTATCAAATCATAGATATCCTTTGACCAGCACAGGCGCGGCAGGATGATGAGATTAGCGCCGGCTGCTTTTGCCTTGAGCAGTTCAGTATAATTTAAGAGATAGGCATCGCCTTCAATATCCCCTGGTATTGCCGGCGTCCAGATTAACGAATGTATCTCTTCTCCTTTAATTACCTTTTTCCCATCTTCAGTCTCAACCTTTAAGCCCGAGGCAGGAATATTCAAGGCCTTGGCTGCGGCAATAAGTTCCTGGATAGGCAACTTATAGATATCTATCTCTTTTCTTGCGGTCTCCTGGCCCTCTGGGGTATAATCTCCGACGCTGATTTTGGTAGGTGGTGTTTCTTCCAATAATTGCCTTATTTGCGAGAGCCGTAAAGTCCCGGTAGGCAGAGTAATTTGGCGCTGGCGAATAGACCTGTCTCCGCTTGAGAGATAACCCGGGGTGTATAATCTTTCAAAAACTACGGCAGTATTGGCCAGGCCGAATTTTATCTCTATTACCTTGGCTGCGCCTGACCGGGTCAAGGTCTGACGGATATAGACGCTATTGGCATTAACTGTGGTTGCCGGACTTAAACCTGTGACATTATCTAAGATAACTTTTCTTCTTAAATATTCTGAACCTTTTAGAGAGACATCATATAATGGCCATTCCGCGGGGAAGGGTGGTTTTTTAGAATGGTCAACAATAAATTTGGGCTCTTCAATTAACTTGAGCACCCAGAGGGGATAACCTTTGGGGCTGAGAAATTTAATTGCCACTAAGGGAGCGTACTTGCGGATTTCTGCTGCGCTCCAGACCTTATTCGGATCAGGGTTGATGGTGCGCAGGTAAGGAAGGTTATACACTCCTTCTAATTCTCCCGGAGGCGCGCGCTGGCCACCAACGCTATTTAGATACGCATTAATTCTATCTCTACTCCAGCCCTTTTCAGATAATTTATTCCAGAGCAGGCCTTGGTTGTGCTCAAAGGCCTGGATAGCGCCCTTTTCAACTATTTTCTGACCCTTAATATTAACACCTCTATCACCAAAAGCTTCATCGTCTCCAAAGAAGGTCATTCCGGTATTTTTATCCACGTCAGTGTAAGGCGAATGTGAGGCCATTTCAACACGGTCTCGTTTTAAGTTATATTCAAAATAAGATTCCTTGGGATGACTATTCAAGCCGTATCCTTCTTTGAGTTTCTCCGGAGCTGCCTCGCTCATCGGTAAGGTATCCAAAAATCTCCAGGCGATGGCAATCACATCCGGATAAAATTTGTGCTCCGCCCAGACCACCTTGCCTGCGCCGCTAAACATCTCATCCATATCTCCCTCGTATCTGGGTAGTTTCACGGTATATTTTGGCACCTCGCATCTCTCTTTTAAGGAAGCCTCTAAATCATAGAAGGTAAGTTCTGGCCCGGCTTCATCAATAGCGCCCTGGTCTTCGCCAGGAATATTCCAGGCAATACGCATAAAAGGCACATCCATCTCAAAGCCGGTTTTTTCATCCTTCAGATGCAGACTAAAGTCAGAGCGCACACTCCAGCCCCGCCATTCCTTTGGCCAAACCGCTTCTTTGTCGGCAATAGGCGCAAGGTAAAGTTCTCCGAATGCCGAGTGCTGCATCTTGAATTGGGCATTTATTTCGGCTAATCTCTTCTGATATGCCCCATCCTGGCCTGTGCCGCGGTCTAAACCTTGGGTTAAATTTTCCAGGCCCTGACCGCCGGCTAAGGCGCGTAATAATTTGAAATAATCCACGCCCAGGCCTTGGGAAAGCACAGCCACAAGGTTGTGCAAGGCGTCGCTAGTTAAGCCATGGCATTTGCTGTAGGTTACGCCTTCTACTTTATGCTCATCCGCAGGATAGCCCCAGCGCAGGTTGGCAAATAAGTTCTTGAGGAAGTCGCTATTCTGGCTGAGCCATTCTTGCTGCGCTTTAATAGTGTCGCTAAATTTACTAATATCGGATAATTTTGCCGCCTTTAAGCCAAAGACAATGATGCTGTCTTTGCCGTATCTGGGGTCATACCAACTCTTATCCTTTCTTTGCACAAAACTCTTTCTGTATTGCAAAAATTCATTCTGGGTATAAATGTGTATGCCGCTAGCGTGCACTACATAACCGTATTCTTTTTCCGCGCTGCCTAATCTCGCGGATAAGCCAAAGTTATACCAGACTTGAGCCATAATTTTGCCTTGGGCGTTACGCTTGATTAAGGCATCCTTGGGCAGGACTACCGAGGTGCTAATGACTTCGCCGCTGGGTAATTTTACTGTCAATCTGATGGCGCGCCTGTCTTGCGGCTCATCTCCCAGGATTACCTTAATCGGTAAGAATTCGTGGGAAATAATATCGTTGCCTCTAATGCTTACCGGCACATAGCGGTATTTCCCTGTGTCTAAGTTGCGAATAACTATCATCGGGCTGGTTGAGGACATCTTTTCGGTCAGAGGTTTTGCCCCCAGCATATATTCGGCAATATAGGCCTGGCCATCCACAAAGACCGCATCCACTGGCTCTTGTTTCTTATCCGCGGCAGTGGCCTTTCCGGGCTCAATAAGCTGTATCTCTACATTCTCCTGTTGCGGCACCAACCTTACATAGCGCTTCTGCGTAATCGGCATCAGGCCTTCATCCGGGATAGCGATGTCTGCTCCGCCGTGAATTGCCCTTAACACCGCAAAATTATTTTGCTCTGCCTGGGCATTCTCCAAACCTTTGCCTAAGAGTTCACAAGGAACATCTTTGTTGCCGAAGCGATAATAGAGTTTCCTTTCTTTGTCGCCAGGCAGGGTATAAAATTTATTTCTATTTTGCTGGAACTCTTCTTTAGTAAAATACCAACTTCTGCCTTCCAGGCGGCCACTTTCTTTGCCAAACCTTACGGCCAAGAACATCTTATCCTCAAAATTGCGCATAAACTCAATGCCCAACTTATTCAACGAAACTACCGGCGCCTCGCCTTTTCTAATCCCTTCCACGCCTGGACAATAATACCTGGTGACATACATCAACATCAGGCCTTTGGCTAAGGCCTCTTGGCAATTATATTTCTCGGCGAGCCATTTCTCTTCTAAGGTCTCGCTATCAAAATATCCCCATTTTCCTTGTCTCTGCGCCTGTTCGGCCTTCAGATAAGCGCCATCAGTATTTCTATTTCTTAATAAATCTTCATACTCCTGGCCGGCAAAATAAATCAGCGGCAATGCTTCTATCCTGGCCATGGCTGGCTGATTATTGAGTAGGTATTCGCCTTTTAAGAAAGCCAAAGCGCGCTCTAATACTGCAGTGGGCAGATGCACATCCCTTATCTCTTCGCCTACTTTTACCTTCAGATAATAAAGTCTATCGTGTGCCTTTTTATCCCCAAAGTCAGTGCCTTCCTGGACAAAGACGCCCAAATCCTTTAATTTCTCGGCGGCCTGGGCATCATCGCCCCTCAGATAATAATCGCCATCCGGCGTAGGCACGATATAGTAATCGTGGGAAAACTCCGCCATCCCTGCAAAATCATTGGCGCCTAAGTCAAAAGGCGCGCCGCCCTTTTCTTTATCCTGCTCTAAGTAAGCCAAACCAAATATTCTTAAGGTATTGACCAGCGGCCAAGTAGGATGCGCCCGCTCGGCAATATCCTTGAGCAGCCAACGGACATTATAACTTCCATCAAAATAGGAATAACGCTTTTCTAATTTTCCTTCATCCAAAGGATGATAATCTTGCGTAGAGGTAAGCGCATATGGTTTGTGGTAGGCCTGGCTTTCAATTACAGCATAAGGCTGGCCATCTCTTACCTCAATATGCATGGGCGCGCCAAAGCCCCATTCCGGCGAAGGCACATAGGCAATGCTCTTGCCGGCATTGGCGGCCTTGGCTTTTTCCGCCAAATTCTTTAACGGCTCATTAATCAAGAAATATCTCTGGCCCCTAAATTCATAATCCCCTTGGGAATCGGCATAGGCCAGTAAAAATATCAGGCGCTTGGTCACCGGGTCGCGCACAATATATTCCTGGCCATTTCTTTCTCCGACTAAAGGCAGGACCCGCAGAGGCCGGCCGCGGAAATTACCGTCATTTATCTCAGCATAGAACTCTTGCGGCGTATAATAAACCACTCCTTGCCCGGCAATGAGTGTAGAGAAATGCTCTTTTTGTATGCCCAGCATAAAATCCTGGCCATAACCGGAAAAACTCACTGTGGCTAGACGGCTCACTAATTCCTGCGAGCCGGCAGGCCTGAACTTCAAAGTCAGTAGCGGCAGGTAACCTGCGCTTCTAATCTCTTTGGCCTGGGGCATATCTTTGGAGAAAGACGCATACTCTATGGCTTCGTTTTCATCTTTAATTAAGTTTCTGTTTAGGTCTTTAAACCAGGGATACATTGTTTCGGTCGGGGTGCTGTGTAAGGGGTCAGCCAGATGCTCTACTTCAAACCTGCCCCTGACTGCCGGCGTGGGATATTTATTTGCTACCATCGCCATCACCTCTGCCTCAGTAAGCGCACTGCGGATAAAGCCTCTTTGTGTCTCCGGCGTGTCTATCCAGACCACCACCCTTTCGCCCGACGGAACTTCGGCCTGGGTTTTGTAAATCGTGAATCCTTTGGCGCTCAGGCCTAACCTACCTTCTGCATAAGCCACATCTCTTAAAAGTAGAGGCAGATACGGCGTAAATACCGCCACGTATTTTACTGCACCCTTATCATCGTAGTAAGGATACGGCCCGGCCTGGCTAATATCTAAGATAATCCAAATAGTTTCTGTGCCTTTCTGGATGGGCATTCCTTTAATGCTTTCTTTATGCGCCATCAGGTATTGGGCTAATTCCTGCTCGCTCTTAAATTCAATTTTTCCTAATAAGCCGTAGTAATTCGTCAAGCGGGACTTTCTCGCCTCCAACCACTTCAGGCCCAAATCAATAGTAGCCAATTTATTATTTTTATCTAAATATATAAGCGCGTCCTCGCTTAAAACCAGTTGCTTGTCCTGATAGGTAAACTTGGTTGCCTCTAGATAATTACTCTTATCGGGAAGCGGCGCCTTGAGATAATCCCTTTCTAAATTCCTGTCCAGGACATAGAACCTGGGATTTACTGCCTGCAGGCCTGCCTGCTCTAATTCTGCCTGAGTTAAGTCTCCGATTCTTAGGGCCTTGGGCATCACCTCGGATAAAGGCAGAGTCTGGATGCCTAACTTTTGTAATTTCGTTACTAATTCTGCTGGAGGATTATCAGAAAGGAGCACTTTTACTGCATCCTGTAATTTCTCGGTGCCAAAATAGACCACGCCGCCTTCGCTCCAACCCGCAACATAGGCCTCAATCATCTTTGGCCCAGACATTACTCGTTCTCCGTCGGAGGCAAGCCACTGCCAGCCTAAGCAGGTATCCGCCTTATATTCCACGCTCACCTCTGCGGGTTTAGTGTCTGGGACAGATGCGGGCAAGAGTTTAGATAAATCTAAAGGCACGCCCAGAATTGTGCCGTCTGCCTGGCAAGGAATCTTCAGGCTGGGGGTCTTACCCAAAGGAATGGTGGCGATTTTTCCGGATGCGCCGACCTGACCTTTCCAGACCGTAACCCCTAAATTTTCTCCCTGGCCAGTAATGGAGAAACCGCGTAAATTATTCCAACCCAGTTCTACTAATAACTTCGGCGAGACGGTCAAGCCTAGACTAATGCCTTTTTCACCATAAGCCGAGAGATTAAAAGCGCTTAAGTCTACTTTATCTGATACTTTCAGGCCAATCTGCTGCTGCTGGGAATTCACATCCAGGCTCAATGCCCCGCGACTGAACTTGAGTCCGGGTACAGACCATTGCGTTACCTTACCGTCTGATTCTTTGATGCGCGCCTGCTCAAAATAGAAGCCTAAGCCATTGGAAAATTCTAAGCCCAGTCTTTGTTCGCGCATTGAGGAATCGGCAGCAAAAGACCTCTGCTCCTGAATAGGCGTGCCATCAGGATTGTGGCCCACTACAATGGGAGCGCTGCGGTTAGTTTGGGTGATAGTATAAGAGTCTTCAAAATATATTTTTGTCGGCCGAGGCCCGTCTTTCAATTTATATTCCACAAACCCGGCATAACCCCGCGAACCCTGCTTTTCCCGGGCATTAAATACCGGCGTGCCGTCTCTGGCAAAGGTAATATAACCCACAAAACCCAAATCCCAATTTCCTTTGCTCATAGTGATGCTGTCAAAGATAAGGATCACCGGCGCCTCGCCTGTCTCAACTTCTGTCTTGCCGCTCGCATTTATGCGGGTATTCACGGTCTTGGTGTCGCCGCTAATGACCCTTAAGACATTCTGGAGATTTTCTCCGCCGGCATTAAAACCTAAGCCCCAGAAACGGTGGAAGCGGTTTGTGCCGTCCCAGATATCGCCTACATAAACGTCAAAACCGGTCTGCTCCAGGCCGCTATTCAAAGTCCGGAAGAAGGCCTGGGTGTCTTTGCCTTCACCATTGCCGCGGGCCTCAGTGCGGACAAAATTCCTGCCTGCATTTAAGTCATCCAGCAATTTTTCCAATTCATTAGCCGCAGCCAAAATCTGCTGCGCCTGGGCTAAATCTTGCGGGGTAATCTGTGTGCCTTCTAAGAGTATAGGTAAGGCCTGGCGCAAGGTCTTCAGGGTTTCTAAATTGCGGATAATCTGCCGGCTGAGTTTCTGTTCTCTAAGTTGCTGGCGCGGAATTTCTTTTAAGGCCTGATTTAATCTCTCCTGGGCGCTCTTTAATTCCGGCAGCCGCACGTTAATCTCCTTAACCGCGTCATTGACCATTGCCCTGTTCTTTTCTGCGCTTTCTTTAGCGGGGTCTCTATTATCATAACGCTCTTTGGCCTTCTCTGCCTGCGCCTGGGTAGCATCTAAATAATCTACAGCGCCCTGATAATCAGTGTTGAATTTTTCCGGGTCATTGCCATAACCCAATAACACATAGGCCCATCCTCCTGCAGTATCACCAGAAACTAACCAGTCGTAGAAACTCATCCCTCTCTGCGCTGCGGCCAAGGCTTTAGTATAATAATCCTGACCAGTAGCGCTGTCAGTATATTCAAAATCAATGAGCGGAGTTAATAGAGCATTCCAGGTCTGGGCATTTTCTACCTGCTTTTGCAATTCCTGGCGGGCCTGCCTGCCAGACTGGCTGGTCTGCTGACCTGCCTGGGCAAAACCTAAATTGGCCTGGGCCTCGTCTTGTAATCTCTGGGTAGCCAAGACGCGGCTGCGCGCATCCTCAATCACATCTAAACTCATCCCCGGCTGATAGGCCTCTGCGGTAAAATATCTTTCCGGATGGTCTTGCCAGGATGAGTCATCAAGGAAGATCTTCAGGTCTGTGGCATCTAATTTTCCGTCTGCATTGACATCCTTCATCCAGGAATCTGCTCCCTGACCAATGAACGGTAGAACCGCCTGATGATACCAGTCCTGGGCCACGCCTAAGTCATTCTGGCGCCTGGTTACCAAGTCATTCCACCACTGTAAGGCCGCTGCGCTGAAATCTCCCTTTTCTCCCAGCGCCTGCGCTAAATTCTTCAACGCCTCTTGCTTTAAGGCCTCAAACTGCTGTCTATACCAGTCTAAGTCTAAACGTTTGTGCTGCTCATCAAAGACCTGGGTTAAGGCAGTGATGAATTTAAAGAAGGGCTCCTGCTTGTTGACTTGCTGGTATTCTTTCAGTAAGGCCATGGTCTCCTGCCAGAGGCAGAGATACCTGGCAAAAACGAAATTGAACTGGTAGGTGCGGTCTAAGGCTAGGGGTTGAGTGGAGATAACTTTGGGTGGTGTGCTGAAGGAATTCCCCTTGAGAGGCGGGGCACGGCTTTTACCTATGGCAAGAATATCTTCCAGATATTTCTTATAGGCCTCTAAAATTTTCTTTCTTTCCGGAGTAATCTTCTCTTCTTTTAATTGTGCCTCTATATTAGCCAAGGCTGCCTGCAATTTCTCCTGATTTACAAGGGCTGCCTTTCTTAATTCTTCTGTGTTCACTTTAACTGCCCTGGCTAATTCCTGCGGCACTTTTTGCGGCTCTGCCGGTTTTGTCTCCGGCGCCTTCTCGGCTTTGGTTTCCGGTTCCTGCGCCATCTGCACATTATACTTCACCTGCAGAGGAGCAATCGCGCCTAGTAAATCAAAATTTTCCCGCGGGTCAACATAAATTCCGTCTATCAGCATTCCGAAGTGCAGGTGCGTGCCGTTGCTAGAAGTCCCTGCCTCTGCTGTTCCATATTCGGCAACGTGCCCAATCACCTGGCCAGCGCTTACCTTATCTCCTGGCTTAAGTTCCTGGGGAGATAACAAGTTTAAGTGATGATATATAGTGCTGACGCCTTTGCCATGGTCAATGAGAACAGTCCCGCCGCAGGATTTAGTATAGTCAGAGCGCTCAACCACGCCCGCAGCCGGAGTCTTGACTTCTTGACCCGCAGAAAAAGCCAAATCTATACCGTGGTGCCCTTCAGGACCCCAAAGCTCGCCTTTCTGCCCAAAATAAGCATTGATATGTACCCCGCCAAAGAATTCCGTAAAACCCTGCACCGGCTGAGGTAAGTTTGGCTGCATCTCTTCTAAGTTAATGCGCGCGACCGCCTTGGTTAAAAAGCCCAAGGCCGCATCGCCTTTATGCACCTTCGTAATCTTTCCTGCGGCATCTACTTCCACTACCCAGGCATCTTCGGGTATCTGACTCTTGGGCGAATACTCTACAATCGCCGGGATAATTTGTCCGTTTCTACCTTGGGCATATCTCGGGTCAATAGTTACTACTGCGCCTTTGGGTATTTCTATCTTGGATAAGGTCTTGCCGTCGGGAAGCTTAAATTCCAGGGTTAAAGTATTCTCTAACCTGAAGGTCAAGACCCTGCCCTCTTCATCCTTTTCCTGCGGTCCGGCCTCGCCTTCTAAGACGTAATAGGTCCGGCCCTGGGCAAAAGAGATAACCTTTCTCTGAATTAATTTTCCGTTCTCTAAAGGTTTGCCTTGCAAAAATGCCCTTTCTAAGGCCAACCACTTCAGGCCCATCTCCACCAATCTTCCAGTGACCGGGTCAATATCCACCGGGTCTTTGATCTGGGCCTTACCTTGGGAATTATATTTTCCAGTAAAGTATTGCTCCTGGTCCCAGATAGGCATACCTTTCACCCGGATAGTTGCCGGCAGATTATCCAAATTCAAGGGATAGGCTTTGATTAATTGACCCGTGATGAAATTTACGTCCATAGCCGTGCCAAAGGCATTTAAATTATTATAGACCAGCATGGCCTGGGCCATCTCGGCATAAGACATTACCCTCTGCAGTTTGCCTGGCTGAACCTTATCCACATCAATCCCGGCATAGGTCTTTAAGAAATTTTTGATTCTGCCGTCACGGGCATCCCCGAATAACCGGGAGATAGAAATAACTTGGCCTTCTTTGGTAACTTTATTATACTTGATTAAATATTGCAGTTCCGCCATATAATCCGGGGTGAGGTTTTCTTTATCCACAAACATCTTGGTCCAGTTCTCGTCTTGATAATCTTTGGCCGTTCCCCGACGCAGATAATAGACATAAGGTCCTTTGGGGTCAGCGTATAAGGCCTCTTTATAGGCCTCTATCTGCCGTTCTCCGAAAACAAAGGCGCAGGGCGACTTCTTAAAATATTCCCAGGTCTCCGGGTCTAATAATAAAGGTAAGCCGAAACTTCCGCTAAACAGACTTAAGATAGCACCGAGATGCGGCTTGGTGCGTTCTCTTTCTTTTGCCCCTACCCTAAAGCCGCCTGCTTCTAGAGTAGGATTAGGATAGAAATGGAATTTCCTATATAATAAGTGGGTGGTGGGCCAGAAATACCCGCCGCTTAATTCTATATCTTTATAGGCCCGGGTTACTCCCAAGGCCAACTCCGACAAGGCAATCAAAAGCACATTTTCCGTAACATCGCCGCCTTTGAATAAATTATACAAACCTCTGGCCTGGTCTAAGCGCTGCGGCATGGTGCCGGTTCCGCCTAAACGCACAGCCAATCCCCAGATTGAGCCGACCTGGAACTCTCCCAAATTCAACGGCCCCTGACCAAGATTTACTGTTAAGGTGTCGCGCAGGTTCTGGAGTTCCTTTCTCCTGGCGGCATCATTTTTGGCCTCTTTGATCTGCTGGTCTAAGGACTGGATTAATCCCTGAATCATCCTGCGCATTTTATCCTGCTGCTCTTTAATGTATTTATCTGTCTGGGCCCTTTGTCTCTGTAGATATTTTCCGCCCTCCTTTTGTAAAGCCAAGTCTTCCTGTCCATACTGGATATTGGTAAGTATTTCTGCCATAGTCCGGGCTATCTTATCTATCTCACGTAGAGTCTGGTTACTGGTGACCAGCGTAGCCGCAGCCAAGGCCTGGGCATTGCCGGTCTCTTGATAATAAGGAACCGGCGGTACGGTATAATGGGTTAATGCCTCTTCCAGAGATTTCTGCTGGGCAATGAGGTTGGTGCTGCGGGTGACCTCGCGCTGTAATTTAGCAATTTGTTGTTTATCCAAATCTTCCGCGCGCTGCTTTTGCGCCTGTAACGTCTTCAGGTTGGCTGCCTGCCGCTGTAAATCTGCGAGCAGTTTTTTGTATCGCTCTGCCAGGTCCTTTAGGTAAGTTTCTCCGTCTGCTATCCTCTTTTCTAGAAGCGCTAAATCCTGCTTAGAGGCACCGATTAATTCTCTGAGCCTGGCCTCGTTCTCTTTGATCTGCTGTTGCAACTTATCCGGGTCCAATTCCGGAGTGACCCTGACTGGAGGACCCTTTTCTTCTTCAGCCGCTGCTTTCTTTGCCGGCGCGGTAATTACTGCGCAGCCCTTGAGGTTATCTATCCAGCCGATGTGCACCTGTTGACCGTCTCTGACAATATATATAGGTAAGTCTCTACCTAAGCCAGAGAACCAGCCATTGGTATTCCAGAACCCTTGGCCGTTGTATCTTAAAATCCGCGCCACTGGCAGGGCATACCACTGCTTGCCCACAAATGCAGGGATAGTCAAATCTTTGGGTACCTGGGTCTTATTTATATAATAGGTATTCCCGTCTGCGGCCTTGACCAGAAAATTATTCCCAGTAAAATCCCAGCCCTGGCCAGCATAATCCAGGAGCGCCTTTAAGGGAACTTCCATCGCCGCATCTTCAGCCACATAGTCATTCAAGAATGCCGGCAGGACTTTCGTCTTTTTATCCGGCAAAGCGCTCCTTTTATAATACCTCTCTTGCCCGGCCACTAATACTTTCACATCGGAAAAGGCAAAGCAAAGGCCTTGGCCTCTGGCCTGATGCAGGTCTTTAGCCTTGTAGGTAAAGACTACGCCTGCCCGCACTGCCAGGTCAGGCGCCAGCGCCTCTGCTCTTGGCGCGGCTACTTCCGTGGCAGTAACTCCTTGCAACTGCGCAGAAAGACCTCTGTAGCCGGCAAATAATTCTGTGCACACCGGCTTGGGATTGCCCTGCTCATCATAAAGGGCTAATCCTGATTCAGAAGCATGTATTTCTGTATCTTTCCACTTTTCTCCCACGCGCTCATGCCAAATCACCGCCACCACAATCTTGGGATATTTTTGCGTATCGCTATAGCGCGGGTCAGTATTGCCGGCCATAAAGCGCGAGAGCGCCTCCACGGCATGAGCCGCAAACTCTGCCTGGCCTTTTTCTCCTAAAGGCGGATAAGAGGACTCGCCAAATTCGCTGATGGCCACTGGCTTGCCTAAGGCATTCACCAAGCGGATCTGAAAACCAAAGGCCGCAGCCAAATCATCCGCGCTCATCACCCTTTGCGCTGGCCGGCCAGAATCCCAGTTCGGATAGATATTTAAAGAAATACCGGAGAAATTAGAAACCCGTCCCTGCATCAACTCTGACTGCCGGCTATCCATTTTTCCGTGGCCTAAGAATACCGGATGATTAGTATCTATTTTGTTGTAATCGCCGGCTAACTGGTTCATAAAATCATAATATCCTTCTGGGCTCATCTTGATGGTATTGCTGGGCTGGTTGCTGCTCAACCACATGACACCACCGCTAGGCACATAATATTCGTTTTCATTACCCAACTGCACAAAGGCCACTGCCGGCCCAAGGTCTTTCAGTCCGCGGGCTAACCTCATTATTCTTTCGCGCACAACCTGCAGGTTCTCTGGCGTGGGATTATAAAGACAAAATTCGCCGTTTTTATTCTGGGCATACAGCCCGGCAAAATCTAAGACCAGCGCACGCATGCCTGTAGTGTTATAAGTATCGGCGATGAAGGCCTTGACCTTGGCAAAATCGCTGTCCGTAAGGCCGTTTGCCGGCAGATAAACTTTGTAAGTATTATTTCCCTGTTTGACTAAATCTGCGGCTTTATCTTTGAAAGGGCTAATTACTGGTAGGAAGTCGGTGGCAAAGGCATTGATATGTTTTCCGTCGGTATTCTGCTCGGCTGAACCCAGGGCAACGAAGGCCAGCGGCAGACCGGCTTTATTTACCACAAAGAAACTTCCTTGGGGCGTATAGCGAACTTCTATTTTACCCTCGGCAGGGAGTTTAATCTCTGGCGGAGCGCGCGGCTGGGCATTATCCGTGTTTGCTGCTGCGGGTGAAGGAGCAGGGGTGGGATTAACTGGCTGCGGAGCAGCCGGCTTCTGGGAATAGTCTTGTCCATAGTTAGAAACTACCCCTGCCAAAGTTGGATATTGGTTTACTTTATGCGCGACCAAGACAGGTAATCCCTTTGCTGCTTCAGGATACTGAAACGCTATCTGACTATCTAATTTATATTTGATGGCTTTGGCATAACGCTCTACATCGTTGCCAAAAACATATTTTAATACCCTCTGCGTCTTGGCTAATTGCTCTTTATCTATGGCAACGGCTGGTTGCGGCTTAATCTTCTCTTCGTGCCGGGCCTGTTGCCTTTGGCTTCCTTCTCCCTTAGCTTTTCCTTGAGCCGCTGCCCGTCCCTCTGCCGCCACAGCCGGACCCATATCCGGCTCATCAGTTTTAACCGAGGTAGCCGGTTCGGACTCTTTCCCGGTATCAATATACGGCACATAGGCGGCCGCTGGCTTCTTGGCGCTTTCGGCTGCTACCGGATGCCTAACCACGCCTCCTCCCCAGTTAGCCGGAATCTCCACAGGCTCTTCTGTTTTAGCTCCCGGCTCGGCCGTCGGGGTAACGACTTTTACCTCCTGCTGGGCAACCGGCTTCTTAACCGCTGCCTGGTTGTCTAATAATGCGGGGGCGCCGTACTGAGCGTACTTATCCTTAATTTGCTTAAATATCTTTTTCTCTCCCTGCGCCTTATAAAGATTATATGCCCTCTGCCAATAGTCCTTAGCCCGGCTATCGCCTAATCTGCCCAATGTCTCGGCAGTCCAGAAAAGTATAGCCGGGTCATTAGGGTCAATGCTGGCAGCTGTCAAATAATTGCGCAGAGCCGCTTCTTCATCCCCCTTCTCTAAATATCGGTCTTCTGCTGCCCAACGATAGGCCTGGGCGTGTTCGGATTCAGGTGAAAGGGCAAAAATATTTCCGTAAACGCCGTTGTGCAATTTCCCATCCAGCGGTATAAACCGGCTATTCTCATTAGCCCAGACCCGCAAGCCCGTGACGAGCGTATCTTCCTCTCTTTCGCCGTTATACTGCAAGGCCAGATACTTCTCCGTCAACTTGCCATCTGCCTCTTTGACCTGCGCCCGGATAACCAAAGGCTTTGCCTGCGGCTTTTCATAACTAATATCATATATCTCCACCGAATTGTTGGGTAATCTCAGCACTGAGGCAACGTGGCCATCCCGGCAATAATGCTCCACTGACCGGCCCAAGTGATAGGTGCGCGAATAGGTAACTATGGCTATGCCCATATCCAGGCCGCTGGCATTGCCCAGGCTGCTTAAAAGCAGCGACTGCAGATAACACTGGCGGGTGCTGTATCTCTTGACATTCACTAACTCCTGGCCGTTAACGAGGCTGAATTTCCAAATACTCAAATCCTTAATCATCGCCCAATACCAGCCTGTAATATCCCTGGCCAGCGCGGACTTCTTTGCCGGCTCAAGCTCCGCTTCAAACTTGCCGCGGAGAGCTTCAGTCAGGCCAAACAGCCCTATATCAGTTAGGCGGAGGTGCTCATCTTGGTTGAATAAGGCCCTCACCGCCTCCGGAGCGGAATCTAATAAATTGTCTGTGCCCGCAAAGACAAAGGCCTTGACATCCATATCCGCATAGAAATCATTTACCGCCTGGTCCAGTTCCTGAGGGGTAGGTTTAAGGTTTACCGCCCGCCGGTAAGAATCTTCAATAAGCGGCCTTAAGGCCCGGTAATCAGCGCGGCCTAACACCCCCTCGGTATCTGTAATATCAACCGGGTTTAATAAGACAGTCTCCTTTTTCTCAGGCGTAACCTTATCCGCCAGGCCCGATAAAAACAGGCCTATCTTACCTCTTACCCCCTCAACAAACCCATCGGGTATATTTAATATGCGCCTGTCTGTTTCTTGCGACGGCAAGGCCGGCTCAGCCTTTCTTGACGCAGGAGCAGCCAGCCGGGCGTTATCTGCTGTGTCTTCCCGCTGCCTTGCCTCGCCGAAGTTTTTCTGGTAGTCTGCGAGCAGCCGCGAAGTATAATCTTCCTGAGAAACCGCCACCACCCTGGTATTGAACCTGTTAAATTCCCCAAGCACTTTGGCCGGGTCTTTGGCCACTGCGTTGATTCTGGTTTCCAGGTGCACGTGGGTGCAGGTGGCATTGCCGGTAGCCCCGGCATAGCCGATAATCTCCCCGCCGGTTACCTTGATGCCAATTTCTATGCCGGGAGCGAAACCGCAGAAATGCCCGTATCTGCTGCTATAGCCCTGGCCGTGGTCTATGTCTATGTAATTTCCGTAAATAGGGGAAGTGCCTTTGTATTTCACCACGCCGCCGGCAACCGCGGGCACGGGCTCGCCTTCATAATACCTGCCCAAATCTATGCCGTGGTGAGAGGCGCCGGCAAAGGCGGAGCTGGGCTTACCGGAAAATTTAAACAGCACATTCCTGGCATCCCAGATTGCCCCGGGCAGAGACGCGATTGAGGTATAATCAAAATAAGCATAAGGATTTACTATTTCGCTATCTGTTCTAAGCTCCATTTTAGTCGCATCCAAGGCATCATTATAATCCAATTTCCCCTTCGCGTATTCCCACTCTGGCCTAAACGAAACTAGGTAATCGGATATCGTATAACCCTGTCCTGATACGAGATTCGCTAACTGATAAATATTATTTACCGCGGAATCCATCATCTCCTGCCTGGGGAAGGCGATTCCATAAGCAGCCAAGGACCTGCTCATTAATTCCTCTGCTGCATTTCTGATATCCTGGTTTAATGTGCCCTGCTGCGTATATAATGCCCCTAGTTCTGCGGCAGCGCTCTGTAGTTTGGCCTGGTCAGGGACAATAGTTAAAAATCCCGGCTTATCCAGGTTTTCCTCAAAATACTTGCTGGGCTTGTTCGCTCCGCAACCCTGATAATAAATCATAAAATCATCAAAATTCTCATAGTCGCGGTCTATATATTCCTGCATCTTGCCTACCAGCTTCCTGAATTCTTCAGGGTTATGCCTGTTGCTCATTACCTGAGCGGTAAAATAGATAAATTCCCCAAACTCTTTCTGCCGGCTGCTTAAGAACATCCTCCTGTGGGGGCTATATTTTCCTAACGCCTCTTTCACCCCGATATATTCGTCGCGGCCGGCGCTTTCGTCAACCACGTGTATCCGGTCAAATTCTTTTTGGCTCTCACCTGAATACAGATAACGCAATATCCCAAGGTCGTGCTTATCCAGAACCGGCCCGATAACCAAAGATTTCTCTGCGCCGCCCACCGTGCTTTGCAGAGTCATAGTATATTTGTAATATTTTAAACTGCCAAGATCTGCCCGAGGGAACTGAATTCTCACCCACCTGCTCGCATGCGCAAAACTCTCCACCGCAGGATTATCCGCACCTAATAGGGAAACTTCCGCCTGCTCTACTTTTATGAAGATTTTTAATGCCGGTATGCCGTCGCTGGTAATGACCGTGGCGTTAAGCAAGGTTTTATCTTTCGCTGCCTCCCAAGAGGTATTTTCATTCACGAAATTAACATCTACGTAAGATTTGGCGGGCGCAACTGACCTGAGCCAGCGGATTATCTTTACTGCCTCTTGAGCGGGTTTGTCTGAATCATTCTGTAACTCCGATAATTTTCTGGCAGCGGCGCTGTTGCCCTTAATTGTTTCTTTACCCAGCGCCACGGTTTCCCGAGGAAGATTCATATTATCTGGTTGGGCTTTTGTGGTATTGGCAGAGGCAACTTTTAGGCTATCCGCATAATGCCATATCTGGGCGCATAATTCTTTGTATTCACTAAGTGGGAAATAAGGGCCGGGACAGCCGGATTTTCTTTTCGGGTCAAGGTCGCAGTGGCCGTAGACCGTCCTCAATGTCGGGATATTATTCCCGCAGAAAGTAGTAACGATCAGCGAAGAGATAAGATTATTTTCGTTCCAGGTGCTCGGGTCCTCGCCAAAGCCGGCGTGCTCTATGCTTAAGGCATTTCCATGCCAGGATTCAGGGTCAGTATGCGCCGGATAACCTATGGGGACCAAATTATATACCTTGCCTGTGCCGGCAATTACAAAGGTAGCGCTGACATTGCGCTTTCCGTCACCGGATATAAGCGTGTTTAGCGCCCCTTCCAGGTCTCCGTCCGTTACATGGACCACCATTGAGGTATCTCTGCTCTGCCCAGAATAATAGGTATTCACGCTAGAAAACCTCATTTCAAATCCGTTGACGCAAACCTGCTCCAGGGAATGAGTCTTTTCAATATTAATAATAACAGCCATCGCCGCGTCTCTTACCGTCGAAGGCAATTCAGGGACAAAAAGCATCTTAAACAACAGCCTTAAGTCCTGCGGGTTATTCTTATCCTTCAGATACGAGAGGCCGCGGATAATTTGTTCTTCATTAAGGGCAACGAAGCGGACTATATTTGTTTTCCCGTGAATAGATAATTCCTGGGCGTTGAATCGGCTGTCGCCTATCAGCGACCTCACCGTGTTTAGCGGGCCCAAATACCCTTGCAATTTCTCTAACTTCTCCTGGACATAATTATAATGATTTGCTGCCCTCTGGGCTTTGATTGCCTCTGGGTGGGACTGGCCATCTAAGGCCGCTTTTTCGTGCAGGGCGACCGCGCTGTAAACGATAGGTAGTTCCTGGGGAGAGAAATTCTGCTCAAGGAGTTTCTTTGTCCCTTGAGATAAGCATATGTCTAACCATCCGGCATTCTGCTTGGCATAGACAAACACCGGCGGAGCGCGGGCATTGATCTTGGTAATCTCAAAGAATCTGACATTAGTTACGCCGGCGGGGATAACCACGCCCTCTATATTTATCGGGCTGACCGTTGCCTTACCCTTGGCAAGCGCACTGCCTATCCCCTGTTTTTGCTCCTGATTCAAATTATTAAAGAAGTCATAGTCCTTTGGCATCCTGCGCGCCGGGTCTGGGGTTGGAGTGGCGGCAAGTTTCGCAATGGCTCCGGTACCAGAGCTTTTTGCATCGCTACCCTGGATGATGCAATTGCGGAAACTCTCCTGCCAGAACCTATCGTATTCTCGCTGAATCCCAGAACTAATCTCATACAGCGCTATGCGTTCCTGCAGCTGCTGCATAAATGTGGTCTGTGGATGATTCAATTGGTCATAGGTCGCGCTCTTCCAGAAGGGATTGTGCGCTGAGATAAAGTCAAAAGGCGCACGGTGGATGTCCACACCCATGGCTCCTAATATCCGCATCTGCGCGCCTTCAAAGAGCATATCGCCTATACTCTTCTTTCCGTTGGCGCCATAGACAAACTCCTCCATAAACACGACGCTGTCTCCGGCCACAGGTATGCCGCTAAAAAGATGGATGGCCATTTCAATTTCCGGTCCGACAAACATCATCCCTAATGTTCCCTCGCCAAGCACTTTTAGCGACTCTACCAGTGAACGCGCCAAGGCCTGAGGGGCAGGATACTCACGGAAATTATCCTTCCAGATGCGATACAATACCCCCAACTCCAGGAAGAAGATAATGATTGCGCTACTAATAATTAAGTGTAGGCTCACACCCAGACCGTGGGTCCAGGGAACAGGAATATGCCAGAATACTGCGTTGAGTGCCGGCTGCCAGGCCGCAGGCAGCAAGCCCAGCGCATAGAAAGCGCAAAATGCAGAGGCCAGACGGATTAACAACCTCTGCTGCACTAGCGACAAAAATCCTCTGGCTATCACGAGGAATACCAGGCTTAATACCAGAAGGGTCTGTGTAATCAATCCAGCATTGCCTAATGCCGCTGCTGCGCGCACAATGCCCTCATCGCACAATTCCTGGGCAGTGTTCAAATTCAGCAAGTGCCACCCTGTCTGCGCCAGCGCCTTAACCCCCGCAGGCCGCGCTGCCGCCTCTTCTTTGGCCGCAGCCATAATC
>CAZKSS010000003.1:0-29912 GCA_964555545.1 uncultured Planctomycetales bacterium | reverse complement strand
AGTACATCAGGGATTGATGTATAGATTAGAAGGGCTTGGTCAGGCTGGACTAGATAACTGGACATACCATTTAGCTTGTCAGTATCCCCAACTACCCGATGTAAGTCCTGATAATCCGCCTCCGGCAATGCAAAACTTGATTAATTCTCGCCAGAAGCCGCTTCTTCCAAGATCCGGTGTAGTCACCACTATAGTTTTAGGCTTAACACTTAGTGTAGTAGCCATACTTGGAGAGTGTCTTATCCACGCGGTTCCTGCGCAGGAATTAGGTCAGGCAGTCGCGCCTGTTGTCCAAAACAGTTCGGCAGCATTTCCGTACGGTTGGGCAGTGGCGATTGGGGTAGTCTTGATAGGGGTGGGCGTTGGTTTATTCTTTGTGATTCGTTGGTATATTTCTCCAGTAAACCAGCAGCAGCGTCAATTGAAGAAATTAACGAAAGAATTAAGGCAGCTGGAAAGAAAGCTGGGAGAATTAAGACAGAATTTAAAGCGCACTCCAGCAAAACTGAAAGAACCGGGTGGATGGTATCCTATGGAATCCTATGAATACTTAATTGGCAGTGAATATTATCCAGGTTACACAATCGATAATCCAGAAATTCCTCGTCTTAAAGCTGAGATTGCAAAAACCGAAAAAAGAATCCAGGATTTAAGAACAGAAATAGAAGCGTTGAAGGGGCAGCAAAATGTAACCCCCACTCCTGGGAACCCAACGCAGGGAATTCAAGAATTTGCCTCGCAGGAGCAGCCACAGGCGCCTCCTGCTCCTGTGGAGCAGGATTCGGACCATGCCCCAGCCAAAGCCGTAGGTGTTACCAGAGAGCATCTTTTCGAAGGGTATCTTAATGCCCTGCAGAGCCCCCTTTCGTCCGTCCGTTTAGAAGCAGCCAGAGCCTTGGAAAAATTAGGTGATACAAGGGCGATTGAGCCCTTAGAAGAGTTATTGTCTAGAATTGAAGAGATTATTAGAGCACCCGGCTATTTAGATTATGAGCCCTATAATGACTATTGTTGGCCAACATGCGGACATAGCGAAGTCTGGGAGCACGAAGTTATCAGATATGCTATTGCTGCGCTTCGAACACAGGAGCCAAGCGAAGAAACCCCTCCGTCTACTTCCGGGACATCAGGTTTAACCACCTTTATTTTAGCCTTGATAGGTGGCGCAGCGCTTATAGTCGCAGAGAGCATTATTCATGCAGTGCCAGCGCAGGAATTAGGCCAGGCAGTGGAGCCGGTTGTGCAAAATGCGCCGTCGGTCTTCCCATACGGTTGGGCTGTGGCGATTGGGTTAGTGTTAGTAGGAGCAGTGGTTGGTTTAATATTAGGAATAAGAAACGCTAGGATTAAGAAGGCGCAAGAAGAAGCTACGAGAAGAGCAGAAGAGACGGAAAGAAGATCTAGGGCAGAAGCAGCACAGCGAGCAAAAGAGACAGCAAGGATATCCCAAGAAAAAAGAACATTGTTAGCCGCACGGGTTGGGCGCAGCATTGATCAGGCACTATCAGATCAAGATGTTGAATTATTACTTTCAATACAGAATGATGATGTTTTACGAATTATCGTTGATAATTTAGGGGTGATTATGAGATTGCCCACGGTGAAGCAAAGTATTGTGGTGCGCGGTTCTAAGTTAGAGGCTTACCAAGATGATACACCACCTCCAGGATGTGATTTTGGTAGCGAAGGCAGGCGTATTATTTCCACAAAGGAAACCATTATTGGGTCAACCCCAACTTATGAAACCGTAGAGATAACCCAAGAGATAGAAGAATGGAGTGGTGGAGGCAATTGGGTTGGTCCTATGGAGAGCGTAGGGGGCGGTAGTTCAAATACCTACAAAAATATCTATACTGAGCAAAGGATGCATAGTCGCTCTAGCTTTATCTTCTCCCTCACCCCCGAAAACGCACAGGAGAGAATTCAGGAATTGGCTTCGCAGCAGCAGGCACAGGCTCCACCTGATGGGAAAGATGCTGATAAGTTTGATGAGGTTATAAAGGATGCTCAAGGAAACCCATTGGCGATAATCGTAAGACAAGGAGAAGTTGGTGAGGTTGCCCGATTAGATTTACCGATGAGATTAGAAGTTAGGGCGCTAAAGGCGGGGGAGAGTTTCAGAGAATCCAGTGAAACCTTAGAACATATCGTTATTGTTGATGCCGGGAATGTAACTATAAGCACAGAAAATGTAACTTTGGAATTAGAGGAGCAGAGAATCGCTGTCCTTTATCGGCCTTATACATTAGAAGCTGTATCGGATGCTACGATTACAGTCGTGGCTGTCACTGCTGGGTTAGAAGGGATAGATTTAAAAGCCCGAGTCTTTGCCGAGGCCCCAGAACTTAAAGAGAAAGTTAATGTCATCAGAGATAAAGAAGGAAACTTAGTGGCGGTTGTGCCACAAGCAGCGGATTGGGGATTTGAGAGGATGAAACCAATCTTGGCTGGCGTACATCCCTTAGGCCTGGGTCCGAAGACCCCTAAACAAGATATAGGCGACACAGGAGAATATTTGCATTTAGAGGCACCATTTGAAGCTAATAATTGGGAGGAAGCCAGTGTCTCTGACCGGCCAATGATGGAAATTTTTACTCTCTTAGAGGGTGAATGCCAAGCCACACTTGCAGACAGGCAAGGAAATGATAGGCGAGTTATTCAGATTCATCCTCAAGATAAGGTAGTTATTTTATCTGCCAGTCACCGCTTGCGTTATCCAAATAGCCCGCAAAATCGCTTAGTGATAATTACCGAAGGCCCCTTTAACCCAGAGAAGAAAAAAATCTTCTTTGAAGGCCCGCAAGCTGCGTCTCAAGCATTTCCGGCGCAGGCGGAGGCGGTGGATTTGCCGGAGGTAAAATTTGCATTGGATGCTCGGACTGGAAAGTGTATCCCTGAAGACACCCAGCCGTTGAGAGACGGAGAAAGGGCAACTATTGATGCGGCATTGGCCTATGCCTTAGAGGAAAATCTCAAAGAAGACAGGGCCAAGGTTATGGCTTGGTTAAAGGATAATAAGTATCAAATAATTTTGCGGATTCACGGCAGAAGAGGGCCGGTTACCGAAGCAGTAAAGCCTAATAGCATAGATATCTCTTGGTTGGCGATTCGGGCTCCGCCGGAGCTTGACGAGAGATATGCCCAAGACCTGGCTTTATCCTTAAAGGTAAAACTCTACCACGAGATCAGGCATTTAACCCATCCTGAAGAATCCGAAGCCACAGTCCAGCAATTCACATTTAACCTCTGTCTGTCCCAGGAAGATATCCTGGAAGCGCTGCTTTATGTACTCTCGCCCGGAACGCCCAATGGCATTACTGCCGATAAAGAATTCTTAAAGATACTCCTTGATTTTAAAAATAAGAGAGCCAATCAATACGCCGCTGTTTTACCTCCAGATACAAGAGTTTTGCTTTCAGTTCAAGAAGACCTGAATGCCAGAGTTTGGTTGAAAGAGAGAAGGCCGCCTGTATTAGTTGATGGTCAACCCTTGCCTTGGCTTGAAATACTTAGCATTGACCAACATGTTGAGAGATTGGCCGGAGAACTAGGAGGCCGAGAATGCATTGTAATGCCTACCGTGGACCTCTACCTCAATGGTTATGTGGTTATTTTTAAGGATGGGGTGGTTTATCGTAATGCGGTTGAGCCGGTGGAGGAAAGGACTTACGCTTGTTTAGTGGTTTACCAAGATGGTAGAAAGGCCATGGAAGAAGTTGGCTTTAAAAGCAGAGGCAGAGAAGATAAATACGATATTTACCTTGCCAATTCAAAAGAAGTGATTACCGCCGAGGTTGCTTTTGCTGTGTCCGGGCGCAAGATAGTAAATAACGCTAAGCCCAGAGATTTGACAGAGATTGCTGAGCAATTTGATGACTTAAGGCATTTCTTTGCAGAATTTCCGATTGAAGATACACAAGGCAGGGCTTGGTCATTTGCAGAGTTGTGTCAGGATGCCTCGCGGAGAAAAGTAAAGGAATTCTTGACTCAAGGAATCGGCAGACGCTCAGAATACCCCTTAAACCTTATCGGATTGACAGAAGCAGGGAAGATAATTGTAGTTTCTATAGGCGGAGATTGGCAGCGGGGAATCGGCGGGGCAGTTATTGAAGAAGCCGCTAGTTATCTCATTAGCCAGGGTGCCCAGCAGGCACTCCTTATCTCTGAAGGTGGCGATGCAAATCTACGCTATAACAATCAGAAATTACTTACCTATTCTGGCTCGGCTAACTCAGGCGTAAGAGTAAGTTCTACTGCAGCCATAGTTTTTGTAATTGATGAGCAAACTGAAGACGCAAAGGCTAAGGGCGCAGCCAGGATTACGAGGTTGAACGATTTGAGAATGAGAAGAGTAAAGGCGCTCTGTCCGGTGGGGATTAATAAGCCGCATATGGAGAGAGTAGCCAGATACGCCAGGGCGATTGCCGAAAAATTAGGCCTGAGTAGAGGGCAAGTTAGGCTTCTGGAGAGAGTGGCTTTGGTGCACGATTTAGGTGGTTTACATGTGCCTGCGGCAGAAATAAAAGATATTGTTGACCGAAGCAATGCCTTGGCTAAGAAATACGGCCTTCCTACGAAGAAACCCAAAGCAGAATCCCTGAAGGCGCTAAGGGAATTTCTGAAGACGCGGCCGGCATTAGCCGCTTATTGGCCGGAAGATGAGGATAAATATTATCTGAGTATGGCTCGGGCGCTGGTGGCAGCCGCACTTATAGACGGAGAATTTACGCGTGAATCTTCAAGCGCAGAGCAGCTGGTCAGTGAATTCAGCCACGAGCGTTATAGCGTGGACCGCTTGCTTGCTATGGGGATTAGCGTAACTCCTGCCGAGAAGTTCTTAATTGATAATCACTTGCATTATCCCGGAGATTTTAATGGGCTGGAACTTGCAGGCATTGCAAATTCCTCTGGCCTTAGCATTGAGCAATTACATTTGTTGCTGGATATCTTAATTTTCTGCGATGTTTTTGAAAACGGCAATAACATGGAGAGATTAACGCACTTGCGCGGCAAAGAAAATCAGACCTTAGCAGAAACATTCGGCTTTTTTGATAATTCTTACGGTAAAATTCCCAGTTTTAGCCCAGCGCCTCGTCAGGCCATGATGGAGTTGTTAGATGAAAGAAACGAAGAAGTTTTGGCAGTTATTTTGGAAGGCCGTCCGAATATTACCCGCGAGCAGCTGCTTGAGGAAATCCGCGCGCAGGCGCCGCCTGTTAAAAGAAAGAAGGGTGAAGGGGTTTTCAGAGAAGGGGCGCTGCGGCTCTTGGGTGGCTCTTATTCCAGCGAGGATAATGAGAAATGCGATAGGTATGTCAGAGAATTATTTGCTACAGGCCAAGGTAAGGCTCAGGCGCTCTTTAAGCACATCGCGCCCCGGGCAGAGGCAGATATGGATATTCCTCGCCTGTCGGAAGATACTGCGTTTTATCGGGCACTCCGTGTCTCTGAGAGAGAATTCTCCGGCTGGTTTGATGTCATCCTCTTAGAAGATATGCATCAGTGCCCGATTGAAGATATAGTTCTTAGATATAGCCACGTAAGACGCTATGCATACATATCTTCTTTATACCTTAATCTTCTCAACGATATTTTTGAGTCTCTTACTCCCGCACAGCAGAAAGAGCTTATCGGTCTTATTCTGGAGAGTTTTAAGCACGAAGAGGCCCACATCAAAGATGATTCTTCATCGGAGGAAGAAATAGAGCGTGAATATCCGACCCATTGTTCCAGGGAACTTTACAGACTTATCTTTACTGACTATGTCATAGAGGGCAGAATTAATCTGAAGCACCTGCGGGCGTTTTTAGATAAGGCCTCTGTTTCAAAATTCATTTCCCATATGTATGGATTTGAGAGTTTAACTTCTAAAGACCATTTTGACCTCGCAGTAAAGTTGCTTGAGACAGAGGCTCCGTCTTCTATACGCAGGCACTTGGCTAATTATCATTTAGGGTTTGTCTTCAGGCATGAAGAAACCGAGTCACCGATGTATCGGGGAGCACAAGAAATTCTTTCTCTAAAGAGAACTATTGATATAGATGGGGAGACTAACCGGCCATATTCCTGGCCGAGATTTATCAGCCGTCTGATCCGAAGGCAGGAGCTTATTGAGAGATTAACTGGTGAAGACATAGCCGCTGTGGAAAGAAAGAAAGCCCTTCCGGTTAACCTTCTGCTCAGGGACTGGGATAGTCTTGAAAGATGGGTAAGAGGAGACCAAGTGCAGGCAGGAGATTCAGTATATCTTCCTCGGAAAGGTCAGACTACTTGTTTAGAGGTAAGTCCCGCACAAGCCCGTGCGAAACTGGAACAATTACTTACAGATTTAGCCAGCCGCGAAAACTTTATTAATCTACGATTTGAGAAAAGAGGAGAGTTAATTGAACGGATAAAGGGTGTCATCTCCCGACTGAAAGAGAATGAGAGAGGTCAGTTAATTATTCCCCAGGAAGACCTTGACGTAATCGGTATCCCCCTGAGAGCGCAATCATCGGTAGTAATTTCCGGGGGAGGCAAAGGCGTAAGGTACGCGGAAGTAGTAAACACCCCTGATGGCAAGAAGGCCACCATTGATAAAGCCAAAGGCGTTTATGCGGTTCCTGTGGATGGTGTGCGCACTATCATTGAGATAGCCCTGGCCCAGGTCAACCAAGATAATTCTGATTTTGGGGAGTATTTGGAGGGCAATATTCCGGTTACGATATTTACCAGCTATTTGACTGACGACGATATCAGAGGGGAACTGGAGAGGTTAGGATATTATCCCGCTCGTGAGAATAAAGATAGGTATGAACATCCTCATCAGTATGTATCTACCGTAAGGATAATCCCGGTGTTGAAGTCTGAACTTTATCATCTTTATACCGCGGATTTCTTAAGGGCGCTTTATCCCGAACTACCCTGGGAGAAGACCGCCTGGCCTGATAGCCACGATTCTTCCTTTATTGACCTGATTGCCTCAGGAAGGGGTTACGAGCTGGCTCAAGAGGGATATCGCTATCATTTTATCTCCAATGTGGACAACCGCGGCGCCGAAGTTTCACCCACACTTTTAGCCATGCTGTATTTAACCGGCAATTGTCTGATTGATGAAGTAGCAGTTAAACCGCCGGGTGAAAAAGGCGGCACCGCAGTCAGATTTAAAGAGGAGAGGTTGCCTGAGAATCTCAGGGAATTTGGTTCTCTAAAGGGTCTTTTAGAGGGCTTTCAGATAGATGAAGATAATTTATTTGCTGCTATTGATCCCAAGAGAGTTAAAGAACTTTCAGCCCAGGATATCGAGCGCCTGCCCGGAGTAGTTAAAGCTGTGGCTTTAACATTATTCAGCGAAGAAAAGTTAGGCGAGGGTCTACGTGAAGCAGACAAAGATAAAGGAGAGCGCCAAGAAATCAGCCAGTTATTAAATAAAGTTATTGAGATTTATTTGCCCTTATTCAATACGGCAAGTTATGTGCTTGACCTGTTAGGTTATACGGGATGTTTCTGCTTAGGGCAGCCAGATGCCCCGGCAGATGAGGTCTTAAGTTTCTTAAGGAAATTTGCCATCGGCAATTATTCTCAGATAAATGAGTCCGATAGATTACAACTTGAGATGGGATATCGGCCTCAGACACAATGCTGGGAGAAAGACAGATATTATCCGGCTTTGCAGCCTACTAATTTAGCCGGTATGCATACCTGGTTTACTAGAAGCAGGACGTTATTTGTGGAAGTGCCTACAGGGGGGGAGGCTGGTAATGATACCAGGTTTGAACCCTTGAAAGAAAATATTCTTAATTTCATCATTGCTGCCATGTTTGTGCATTTTTTAATTTATTCCTTTACTGAGGATGCCTTCTTAGAAGATGTGGATGTGGGCAAGACAGATTTAGATGCTGAGCAGGCAGGACTCCTTGAATATCTGAGCATAGACCTTAAGATAAGGCCGGATACGCGGTTGAGGGAGGTCCTTGCAGAAATAGAATCGCGCATGGTTAATCTCTTAGAGAACTTGAGGCGCATAGAGTCAAAGCAGGACCGATTTTACATAGAAGGCGTTTCTTCCCTTACCTTATCACCGAAAGAGCAAGTTTGTTATCATGTTTTACAGAAAGTATTTGCAGATGGGATAGTTACTGCGGCAAGGATAGACGCCTTGAGTGAAAGGGTAGCCGAGGCCTTAGAGCGGCTAACTGAGGAGGAAACAGAACGTTTAAGAAGAAGCATCCCTCATTTAAGGCAGCCGGGTGACTCCTGGCTGGGCCAGACTAAGCCTACGCAGGGCACAAAAGACCTGCGCTGGGATGACGATGGCTTATTGGAAGAAGAGGAGTCAAACCAGGAGATCCGCCGGGCCATCAGAGAAGGTAGGTTCTTCCCGGTCCAGGATATCTTAAACGTGGATATCGCCAGATTATTCCATGGAGCTCCTGAAGAAATTGTCCAGAGATTCCTGGAGTTTTATACGGATGCCTCTCCTGTGCCGGGATTTCAGGAGGCAATGGCCAGAACCCTACGCAGCCCGCCATTGAGAGAGAGATTAATTGAGGCATTTACCTTCCTGCAGAAAATCATCAGCACCCCACCCTTAAATAATCACGAGATTACCGAGCTAAGATTTGTCATTATCATTGAACCCGGCTTTGAAACTACCCAGATACAACCCACCTTTGTCTATAAAGGCGATTATTTTGCCGGTAAATTCGGCTCTGCGCTGAGCCATGCCGGCACCAGCACGCACAGTGTCTATGTAGGGCTGAATACCATAGAATATGTGTCTGTTTCTCAGCGCCATAAAGAAGGGCTCAACGCGGTTATCCAACACGAAAAAGAAGACCTCAGTCAGGGTTTCCACATTGAGCCCCAAGGGCAGAACCGCCAGAGGATTAGGTCGCTGTGGGAAGATTTATTCCTCTTTGTGCGTTACCAGAACCAGATATTAAGCGGCGAGGAATGTGGATGTAGAGATGTAGAAGATAATCTTATCCTGCGGGAAGCAGTCCGCCACTTAAATAGCATACACCTCCCAGCCGAAGCTAATATTCCCGCCAGGGACTTCAGAAATAACCGGCAGATGCAGGTAATTACTCGGCCCACCCGCGGCCAGGAGGATCAGTCCCGGGCGCATTACCGCCTTAATATGATAGAAGGCTTAAGCGTAGGCCTGAGCCGACATGCTGATGCCGCGGATTATATATCCACTGAAGGCTGTGAACTTCCCAGCGACTCCCAAAAATTTCCACACGATTTAGTAGGCATTCTTGAGGGGTATAAGAATATAATTACCGCTCCCCCCTTCGTTGGCGATGTGGCGCATAATTTTATTACTGACGGCGGTCTTAAGAAGAGGATGTATGCCTTTACCATACAGAGGGTATTCCAGGGGATATACAGGATGTTTAATCAAATCTTCTTAGGCATAGGTTACGTGTCCAATCAGAGTATCTTAGCGCAATTTCCCAGGATGGGCAGAGGCTGGACTTTAATCAGCGGAAGCGATAACGTCATCTGCCCGGGTGAAATTAAGGTGGGCAATAGGCCATTAGCCGAATTGCCTGAAAATGCAGGCGTCCTTTTCTTCGGCGCAGGTACAGCTGTCCACCTGCCACCCCCAGCCAGACGGGAGGAATTTGACACCAGATTAAAAGAATGGGAAGCCCAGCGTAGAGATATGATTAGCCGAGGAATGGGAAAAGGGGCAGTGGACAAGGCCTTAGCCGACTTGGCTACAGAGCAAGGATTTGCCGATACTGCCGACGATGTGATGAGGAACAATCTTTGCGGACTGGGCGTGATTAGTTTTGACCCCGATACCGGAGAGTTAATCCGGTTTAAAGAAAAAGGGTATTTTGATGAGGTAGTCACTATGGCCGTGGAGGGAAGGGGCAGGGTAATCCGCAATGCCTTCTGTATTGCTTTCAGAAACAAAGCGCTGCAAGACACATTTTATGCCTTGGATGTTCCTTGCGCAAGCGATGCAGCCAAGATTTTGCGCAAAACTTATCCTATCGGAATGTTTGCCACTCTGGGCGAGGCAGCATTTAAGGAGAAAGCAGAAATTCAGGCGGCGCATCAGTATCTCAGGGACACAAAGTCTCTGCTGGCCGAGCTGGAGCGTTCTCCCGACAACGCCGAAATAAAGAAAAAATTAGAGGAATTAAAAGGTCAACAACAACTTTTACTTCCTTCTCGCTGGGATGAGATTACCGAACAAGAAGACCGCGAACAACTCTGGGATATCGTCAAGCAATTACATCGGCAGTATAAATTCTATGTTGCGGACCTGAACGTCGCCAGCGACCCCAAGAAAGATACTAGTGATAAAGGCTTTTGGTTTGATGTGGGCAAGCCCGAGGCCTTTATGGAGGCCGCAGATTTTCTAGCCTTTAATGACCACGGCCGGGCTTATCTGGGGCTGCCAGGCGTAGCCTATCATATTATGGCTTCCTATTTTCCTGTGGATAGGGTGGTCTTTGAAGACCCGCGCGATGTATTTATGTATAATGTCGTGGCAGAAATTGAAGAAGGCGGGCGTTTATTTATCGGCCGACACGTGAAACTTTCTAACTGCTATATCTCTATCCCCAAAAACACTTGTTTAGTTATCGGATGGGACTTAAGCGAAGAAGATATAAGGCGAGTCAAGGACCGGCCGCCGCAAGAAATTGCCTCTTTGCTTCCGCGCACAGAATTAGCCGGCATACCTTTTGCGCCAAATTGGTATATTGAAGAAGCCAGAATCAGGCTTTCGCCGGGCAGAAATCTGATTCTGCCCGCAGGCATCACATACGCTCAAACTACTCACCGTTGCGCTTCCATGCTTTACGGGTTTATGCCTGCACAGGCAGATGAAGGCCTAATTTATCAGTTAAGCGAGGAGCGCTCTAAATTTCACAATGTTGCCAGTACCTACTTGGTAGATACCAACAACAAAGGTTACCTCGTGGCCTGGCCGATTTTTGAACTGACTAGCGACCATCTAGAAAAGAGGCCAGTCCTGGGCACGCCTTGGAAATTTGACGAATGGCGAGAGGAGGGCCACATTGGCATTCTTGCCCTTTCGCTTAACAAGGGTAGCATGAGAGGGGAAATGGAATCTATAAAATCGCATCAGCCCAAGCTGCATGTTTCTTACGAAGATGTGCTGCGCTACTACCCCAAGGAGAAAGAAGAGGTTGCCTTAGAAAATGTTACTTCTGACACAGAATTAGTCAGGTATGCCATTCATCGTATTTTAGCAGATAGGACAGATATTACCGACTATCGGGAAGTTGCGGGATTGGTTAACCGGGGCGAGATACAACCCTTTGCTGATTTTGCTACGCATTTCCTGAAGAGACTTTTGCCTGAGAGCCACAAGCAGGCAGTAGGGGTATCGCGCTTTCGCCTGGTGCAGCAGGCCCAGCGGGCTTACAGCGTGCTGTTGGAATATGCCTATGACCGTAGGCATGGCGAAGTCAAGAAAGTTTACTTTATGCTGGGCGATATAGCGGAAATAGATGCAGGTTATCCAGAGGCAAGCGCTACTACGTTGTATTATCTCTGCGCCGCTAGTGAGTATGATGAGTATATCGGCAACCTGTGCAATGCTCTATGTAGCGTGGTGATAGGGGATAGCAAACAGATAGACTTGGATAGCCGGCCGTTAAAAATTGAAGAATATAAAGAAATGGGTAATTTGGGAGTTTTGGGCTGGGTGCAGTTGAAGGAGAAAGATACCGGTGGAGTTCTGAAGGTTGGCACATGTATGGAGTTGAGGGGTGAGTTGGGACACCTGCAGGAGGGCAAAGTCCGGGACATAAAAGCCATGCTGCCTGATGAGGAGTTCAGGCGAAAGAGAATCAGCGCCTTTTTAGACAGGTTAGATAAGGGGGCTGAAACAAATCCCCCAGAGATAGTAGCTTATATCTGCGATTACTTAGCACAAGAGGGCTATCCGATGGATGAACGTCGCAGCGGCCTCGCACTGGCCTTGACCGGCGCACACATCGGCGCTCATTGGATACAGGATAAGGCCTCTCCTGCAAGATTGAAAGAGATTCCTGCCCGGTTAAGATTTGAGCGGATGGCCAGAGCCACTATTTTATTGCTAGAGACTTTTGATTTTGTGGTTAATTATTTTAGAGAGCATCCGCAGGAGCGAAAAACCAATTTTTATCTGATTTTGAATCCTTATCTTGAAGAGGAGATACCGGCTTTTAGAGATGAACGTCCTTCCAGGCCGGATATATCCGAGGTGGTGCTGTTTACCCCTGACCGAAGAGGCCTAATAGCAGAGGAAGCAGGTTTTATCAGTAATATCTTGCAACTATCTATTGTAAATAACTGGACCACCCCCAGAGATTTTAGCGGCTTTGTTCCAGAGGAAGTAAAAGAGGAAGTAAAAGAGATATTTGCCAATTTCTTTATCCAGGGTTTTGAAATCAGGGGAGAAAAGCCGCCTGAGGGAAAAACCCTCTGTAGATGCGCTTTAGAAGGACCGGAAGGACTGATTAACACCTATCTTGAAAGAAGGCACGGCATTGGAGAAAAGCCCGCAGTGGTGGTGTTAGAGCCCATAGAAAAAGAGGATGGGAGATTAGCCATAGAGCCGCATTTTGCAAATTCTGCCTCCGCCCGCACCCGGCCGGGGCATAAGACGCCCAGCCCGCAAAGGATTAATGCCTATTTAAGTAGATTAAATTTTGAGGCCTTGCCTCGTTTAGCAGATATGCAGCCAATACTTAAGGCCAGGGATGAATTTTACCGCAGCGGCGAATTTGATATTGCCGCGTTTGTGGAAGAACTGGCGATTTATCCTAGCCGCGGCCCGCCGGATTTCATCAGGTTGGTCAAAAAAGAAGACATCTTTGAGGACCTTTCCGGCTTAGTTTACTTTGAGAACAATAGCGTAACGAGAGAAAACTTAAGAATACTCATCTGCGAAGATGCAGACCTACCCACCTTTATCCACGAATTTTCCGAGGCATACTTCCGCATTGTAGAAGGGTTTGATCCAGACACGGCGCATAGTATGGCCCTTCGGTCAGAAGCCAAGAGTGCGCTCTATGTACCATTCCCCGATCTGCCGTTAGAACAGGCGTTATCTTATCTTGTCGAATGCGCAGCATCGCGGGAATGCGGAGAATTCCAGGCAGAGGGATGCCAGTGGTTTACTGCTGCACAATTGATAGAGATTAGCAACAGGGCATATTATGGGTCACAAAAGCGCATCGTATTTATGACTGATGCCCAAAGTCGAGAAGTGGGAGCAAAGACTGCCTGGCGTATCAATGGATACTGGGAAAAAATGGGCAGGCCCGAGGAGTTTAAGGTAGTGGAGATTGGTTGTGGCGACGGTAAGTATGCGTATGACATCATGCAGGAACTGCAAGCCAGCTATCCGGCATGTTATCAGGCCCTTACCTATATATTAATAGATTCCAGCAGGTCATTGCTTGAGAGCACTAAAATTCGTATCTGCGGTACTGATTTTGAGAATAAGGCATTATTCATCTGCGGGTCGGCGTTAGCCTTGCCTTTTGCTGACTCAAGCATCACCAATGCAGTTATTCTCAATAATGAACTTCTTGATACTTTCCCGGTACACAGAGTAATCCGCAGAAACGGAGTATTAAAAGAGATATATACCGAAAAACAAGGGAATTCCATCCGTCCTGTGGAAGGGCCGGTATCTGACTTGCGGATAATCGCCTATTTTGCGATTGCTGCCGAGGCTCAACCGCTTCCCGATGACATTGAGTTTGCAGTTAATCTGAAAGCGCTTGATTTTGTGACGGAATCCTACCGAGTCTTCAAGAACGGCAAGGTAGTTATTATTGACTACGGCGAGAGCGAGCGGGCAGATCTTTATCAGCAGGGTATGGCTACTGTCTATAATTATGGGCTGAGCGGCCTGGGGAATATCACGACCTCCGTGCTTTTAGAGAAAATACTGCGGGGCGGACGGCATGACCTTACTTCATATATTGATTTTGAAACGTTATATGAATTCGCCCGCACTCAAGGTTTTAGTTCAGCACAAGTTTCTTCGTTGCCAGTATGGTTAGGGAATCAAGGGGTTCCAGTGTGGGCGTGGGTACTTGAACTTATGAAAGAAGCGGCTGTAGTCGCCGACTACAACCACTCTGCCACCGCCAAGACCCAGGAAGCAGAGAGAATACTCATAGAGAAACTATTACAACGCGAAGACCCTGCCTCAGCGAGGGTCACCTGGTATAATCCCAGGATAGATTTTAATCTGTACGATGAGGAAAAAGATAAAAGAGTTATTCCTTGCACTTCCTGGGGCCAGAATATTCCCCATACTGTATTTATGCTGATTGCCAACTATGTCTTTAGAAGATTAAAAGCTGAGTTTGGCGATGGCTTAATTGATTTGTCGGTGTATGGCTCGGTTGCCAGAGAAGCCGCGCTCTTAAACAGTGATTTGGATTTGCTTATTTTAGTTTCAGGGACAATAGATTTAGAGAGGTTTCATGCCAGATTAAATGAGATAAACACTGAATTGAAAGAGGCATTAAAAGATGTATTACTTCATACAAATACTATAATTTGCTCACAGAGGCAGGTTTTTAGCAATGAGGATACCTACAGGAATAAACAAACGTTATGCCAAGTAATTTCTTTAGACAGGTTAGAAGGATTATTAAAGAATTGGCTTGCCCACGAAGAAGATGCACAAACACAAAATCTTCTTGAGCAATATATGCAAAAGGATTTATCCAAAGGCGATATCTCCTGTTCGGATGAAAAGGTAGAGGGAGCCGTTACTTATTCTGGGCCTTATTACCAGATTCAGGGAGGATTTAGGCCTAGAGTAGGATTTAGTTTATCTACGCTTGAGGCCAGCGCCACGGCAGAAGAGCATTTGGAGATTTTGCAGAGTTTATTGAGCCAGATAAAAGGCGACTTGGAAAGGGCGCCGCCTGAGGCAAGAAAAGTTATTGCGCAGCGCATAGCCGAATTTAAGATTTTGGTTACAGATAAAACGTGGCTCACCAAAGGAAGATACGCTACCTGCAATATCGCTAAGAAAGAAATCTATCTTGACCCTGCCTATTTTACTCTCTCGCCGGAAAAACAACATAAAATTCTTTATCACGAACTCATCAGCCATCTCGGCAAAGGCATCAGGGATGAAGGCCGGGCGCGGCACGATACCGAATTAGGTCCGGCTTCTCTGGAGGCAGTTTATCCGCAAGCGGATGCCTTAAGCATTGTGCACATCTGCCGCGAAGGCCCGGGCCTAAAAGCCGGGGGTATGGGCGATGTGCTTTCCTCTTTACCAGTGGCGCAGGCGAGAAGCGGGCATTGGGTATCCGTAATTATGCCTCAAGTGGGTGAGCTTAACTTACCCGGCGCTGCAATAAATGTCTATCGCCATATTCCTGTGCATTCTGAATTCGCAGGAACAGAATATATAGATATTGGCCACTCCAGATGGCGGGGCGTAGATTTATATTATATTTATCATCCGGAGAGACTTGGTTCCGGAATACCCAAGGCCGGTATTTACGATAGGATAGCCTACCTTTGGGACCATGATTTCTTTGCCCGGGCTGCAGAAACAGTGTTAGCAGAAGCAGTGTTAAGAGAGTGGATGCCGCATCCAGATGTCATCCAGCTCCATGATGCCCATACCGGCTTAATTCCGGTGCTCTTAAGAAAAGTATATCCAGAGCGTTATGAGAATACCCTCATCGCTGGGACCATCCACAACTTTGGTTATGATTTTGGTTTTCCTGCTGAAGATTTATATCGGATATATTCTCCTGAAGTGGTGGCCCAGATTAAGATTAATCCGTTGGATGAGGACAGTGTAATCCATAAGGACAAAGTCAGCCTCTTCAAGTCGCTCATTGGACATTCCGATATTATGTTCGCTGTCAGCAAGACCTATATGAAAGAGTTAACCGACCCGGAGGTGGGTGATGGTTTTGGCGCGCTGCTTTTAAAGCGGCTAAAAGAAGGCAGATTATTCGGCATTGTCAATGGCATAGATTACCAGGCCTGGAACCCGGCTACAGACAGTAATAAGATTATGCGCTTATCCGTGCAGAATATTGGCATAGACCAAGACCAGAGGCAGGTCCTGGATGCGGAAACTTTAAGCGCGGCATATGAAAAAGACTCCGATAATTTTGCGCAACTGGCCAAAGAGTTTAAAGAGGCAAATAAGGTAAATCTGATGTCTGCCTGCCGTTATCCTGCAGACACAAGGCATGGCATGATTGCAGATAATGCTCGTCCTTTACTGGGGATTGTCTCACGCCTAAGCGGAGAAAAGGGCTTTGAACTTTTTACTCCGGAGATGATTGATGAGATAATCGCGCAGGGATTCAATTTAGTCATTTTAGGGACCGGAGACCCAAGAATTGAGGGGCTCTTTAAAGACGCTGCCCAGAGGTATCCGGAAAATATCTGTTTTAATAATTTCTTTGACCCGGCATTTAGCCACCTGGTTTATGCTGGCTGCGAATTTATGCTCATGGCTTCCCGGTATGAACCCTGCGGCCTGGTGCAACTTATTTCTATGCGTTACGGCACTATTCCTATTGTCAGAAAAACTGGTGGTTTGGCAGACACAGTAATAGACGGAGAAAATGGTATTATCTTTGAAGAATATACGGCAGAGGCCATATTAGAGGCAACAGCAAGGGCAGCCGAGATTTATAAAGATGAAACCAAAACTTTAAAATTAGCCACCAACGGCCTGTTGCGCGATTCTTCCTGGAGAGAAGCAGCCGAAGAATACCTTCGGGTTTACCGCGAAAATCTAATTTATACTTACCCCCGGCCTAAGATTGCCTGGGTGAGTTGCGAGGTAGCCGGATTTAAAGGCGCGCGCGCAGGGGGCCTGGCTTATGTGACCTCAGAATTATGCACGACACTTAGAGGATTAGGCGAGGATATCCGCATCATTGCGCCTGAATATGCCGCGATGGAGGAGGAGAGGCTTTCGGCAACAAGATTAAGAACTTCTGTCAGTATAGATACGGAAAGAGTGCAAGTCTCTTTAAGACAGGCGCAATTAAATGCGGAAGTTCCCGTAGATTTTCTGCAGGCCGAACCTTACTTTGCAGAACTCTACCCGGATAATCCTGATAGGCAATTAAAAGAAGCCATTCTTTTCTCTCGGGCGGCGCTGGAAAGCTTTAGGTTGCGCGGAATGAGGCCTGATATTATTCACATCAATGACTGGCAAACGGCTTTGATTGCCGCATATCTAAAGACCGTTTATAAAGATGACCCCTTCTTCAAAGGTGTAAAATGCGTTCTGACTATCCACAATATAGGTTATCAAGGAAGATTTCCTTGGGAACAATTTGCTCTGTTAGGCATTCCGGATAGTGAGCGCTCTAACTTTGAACTCTACGGCCAGATGAATTTGCTGAAGGCAGGGATTATCTATGCTGATGAGGTAACTACCGTAAGCGAGAGTTATGCTGAGGAGATGCAAACCCCGGCCTTTGGTTTTGGTTTAGATGAGGTTTTAAGGCAAAAGAGCGTCAAGGGGATTATTCATGGAATAATTCCTGAGAATTGGTCAGCAGAAACTGCCCCTGGAATCATAAATTATGGCAGAGAGAGCTTTATAGAAGGAAAACTAAGTAATAGAGAGAAATTAATTGCGTGGTTATCTTCTTTTAAGAGAGCGGATGTGCCCCCCGATTATACAAAGGGTTATCCAGATTTAGTGCTAGAGGAAGAACCTCCTTTAATCTTGATGACTGCCAGAGTGGATTGGCAAAAAGGTATTGAGATAGCAGTAGCAGCAATGAGAAGAGTGTTGAGAGAAGAAGCCAATGCCGGTTTCATCTTCCACGGCACTGGTTGCGCCCGGGGAGAATATCTTAGGCAAATAGGAGATTTATTCAGGGCTTTAGTTAGAGAATTTCCTGGCCGCGTGGCAATAGAGGTTCCTTTTGATGAGGACTATGCCTGCTTATATTATGCCGCAGCAGACATCGGCCTTAATCCCAGCCGGTACGAGCCGTGCGGCATAGACCATATGAAGGCCTCAGGTTTTGGGGTTATCCCAGTGGTCAGGGCTGTGGGCGGATTAAAGGATACAGTAAGAGAATTTGACCTTCAAACAAGAGAAGGCAACGGCTTTGTCTTTTCCACTCGCCCATTAGAGGAGAGCAAAGAATATTTTGATGAGTCAGTAGAAGGCTTATATGTTGCCACAATGCGCGCCATCACCGCTTGGAAAAACCCTGAAGTCAGGCCGCGGCTCGTAAAGAGCGTAATGTCTGCGGATTTCTCCTGGGATAAGTCTACCCAAAAATATATTGAGATGTATCAGAGGTTAACTTCAGGTAATGATTTTCCTGCTGACGCCCAGTCCTGGCCAGGGATGCCGGATATTTCTCTGCGGGTTCAGGTAACCTTAGCTGCGGATAAACCAGCAGTAGCCTTGGTAGATACGCCTGCTGGGTTATCTGCCGCTGAGACCAAGACAATCGTTGAGGCCGCGCAAGTCAAGATAAACGCGGCCTGGCAAGAAGATAGGCAGGCCTTTAATGATGTATTGATGGGGCAATATCAGGGAGAAATTTTACTTAGCATCACCGGCGATAAAATTCGTCAATTAGCCCAGACCCAAGGCAATCATATAACTATCCACTGGCGGAGTATCCGCGCGCCTCCAGAGATTAAGAAAAATAAAGTAAAGGAATATATTCAACATCTCCGCCAGGCCTTAAAACCAGTCCTCTCCGATGAAATCGACCATCTCCTCCACCCGCAAGAAGACAGGGCAGTTGTTCACCAGAGATTATTAACCCGCATTCAGAACAATCCTGAAGAAGCGCCCTCCTTACAATATATCCTTAATCCTAAGCTCAATAACGGCATTAAAGCCAGGGATGAACTCTGGGCATTCGCGAATGCTCCTTTGGCTTTTGGCCGCACTGTCGCCAGTTTCCAGATGGAAATGGCCTTACCACAAAATATCTTAGAGAATATTGCCGAGGATTTGCGCGAAAGCGGCAGAAATGAACAACAAGTAGAAGATATTGTAGGTAAGATCGCCCAACTGACCATGACCGGCGGATTAGGCGCATTAATGCCGGACTTAATCCGGGGCTGGGCAGATAACGGTATAGACGCCATCGGCGCGGTAATATTATATGCCAAAAAGATAAAAGGGCTGAGGGGTCAATCCGTTGACATAGGCCCTGAATACTTAGATTATGTCAGAAAGGCGCTAGGTAAGCCGGTATTTGAATTCGGAATCTATGTTTGGGGCAGAGAGGTGGCGGTGAGGGTATATCAATCAATGCTGGGCGGGGCGCGGTTGTATTATTTTGATTGCCCGGAAGTATTTGATGAACTCTATCCGGATGATTATGACCACCGCGCTAAGCAGATGTTATTATACCGGCAGGCCTCATTAAGGTTGCTTAAGGAATTGAAGGCCGCAGGCCAGACCAAAGAGAAATTTATTTTCGTAGAAAATGAAATTTATACCGCCCTCTTGACCCCTGATGTAGTCAGAGACGAATTCCAGCATGACGAAGATTTCCAAGATACCTTTATCCATCATATCAACCACACTGTAGTTTCTGCCGGGATGCCCACTTTTCACGTTTCTTTTTATGATAAGTGGCGCTTGGCCAGGAGATTATATCCTCTGATTGTAAAGGGCGACCAGATTCATCTTGCGGATTTATGTGGAATAAAAGCGCATCTTATTACCGGCGTATCCCGCAAACACACCAGACGCCTGCGGTATAAGGTTCTGCCAGCATACCGAGATAAAATTAGGGAAGAGGACAACTATGGAATAACCAATGGTATTCATCTTTTGCATTGGCAGCATACTTTATTCAGGGACTTTGTGAGTGCATACAAAGAGCGCCTGGGCAATGCGCAAATGGATAACGAGACCTTCTTTGCCGAATTAGAGGAGAGTGAATTGTTTGAAGAATTTAAAGAGAGGTTACTTCCGCTAAAACAGGGACTTAGCCAGGCATTAAGGGAATGGTTAGTCCAAAAAGGATATGATGATCTCCCTGCGGATGGCGTATTTGTTTCTTTCCTTAGAAGGATGGTCAGCTATAAGGCCGCGGATAGATTAATAGATATTTTTGAAACTGCTGAGGGAAGAGGCAGGTTTCTCTCAACGAATATCATCCTTTTAATCGGAGGCCGGGCCTTTGATGACTGGGGAGAGGAGCAATTAGATCGCCTGGGAAGGTTAGTGAGGGATTATCCTCAATTAGCAAATAGGATAGTCGTTATGTCCGACTACAATTATTATGTGGCTCCGCGGATTTACCAAGGCACAAACGCTACAGGCATGATTTCCGAAAATGGCTTAGAGGCCTCGGCTACCAGTATGGAAAAAGGGCTGGCTAATGCCGCCTTGATGGTGGCTACCTCTGATGGCGCCATACCCGAAATTATCACGGCATTGGATGAGACAGGCAAGGGTAACGGGATTATCGTGGGATATGATGATGAAGACAGGCCGGAAGTCATCAGCATCCTTGAGGCCTTGGAGAGAGTGGATGCGCTTTACGCAAATTCAGCCCAGAAAAAAGAAGGTCTATATTCTGCTTTGAAAACAGGGATGACCGTGGTCGATATCAGCGCGCATCAGGCCAGAGGGCATATTGTTTCCTGGCACAACGCTGACAAAGAAAGATTGGATAGGCAAGAAAAGGAAAATAATTTAATCGGAGATTTTGTAAAGACCTTAGACAGCCCTGCTATTCAGAGCATTATCAGCGGAGGCATAACCCAGGAAAGTTTTGTCTTTGAAACAGAGAGGGGCACCAGAAACACCAAGGGGATCCTGGAGTTTGTTTCTGCCCTGGATACCTTTTCCAGAATGGGCGTAGCCATCAGGACTAATTACATCGCCTACGCATATTATCTGGTAGGTTTGTTAGAAGAGGTCCCTGGTTCAGAAAAGATCTGTGATTATTTATACGATATCACCTTGAACAGGGTGGCTTCTGATTATGAAAAGAAAGAAGACCTGGAAAGATTCCTCTATGAATTTGTGGAGAGGCTATTGGAGCGCGCCCATAATTTAGGACTGCAGGCCAAGGCGATTATCAGTTTTAAAGAAGAGCCCGCCTTGAACAGCGAGCAACATATTAAGGTGGGAGAAAAGGTCTTGATTACCTTAGAGTTGACCGTCAGTCCGGATGTAGAGAATTTAACTGCGGGCATTCGGCTGAAAAGGCCAGGAGAAACGGCTTGGGTTAATGTGCCTATGCGCCTCAGGGAGAGTAAGGCCCAAGAGCCAAAAGTTTTTGTCTTTGAACTTGAACTTACGCCCAGGACTCCAGGCACCTATGAATTTACCTACTGGGCATCTATAGAAGGCCAGGGGCCGATTTGGTCAGGAGGCTGGGGAGATAATGTCAGATTAATAGTCAGCGGCGAACCCGCACCTGCAGAGTATGCCCCGACATTTAAGCCACAGCCATTGCGTTGCGATATTCTTTGGACGGCGGCAGTAGCTGGAGCGGTGGCTAAACTCCATCAGATAGCGGCGGTAAGCGGCGGCTTTCATCTTTCCCCGTTCTGGCTCGGGCTTCTGGCAATGGTTGGCATTGCCATAATTATTACTTATGCCCTGATGATAAGGGCGGATGATAGAGCGCAACTAGGCAAGCTGCCCAGAGTAAACCCAACCCGGACTGCGGTATGGAAAACCCTAAAGGCGTTATCTGGTAGAATGAAAAAACAGCATATGCGTGCTATGTTTGAGGCTGACCCAGAGCGTTTTGCGAAATATTCCATCCGCTTTGGCGATTTGCTTGTAGATTACTCCAAGAATTTAATTGACCAGGAGGTTATGAGCGCCCTTCTTGCCTTGGCTGAAGAGGTCGGCCTTGGTGAGGCCATTGAGGCGATGTTTAGCGGCGTAAAGATTAACGAAACCGAAAACCGCGCAGTGCTGCACACCGCTTTGAGGAATCTGTCAAACGCCCCGGTTTACGTCGATGGCCAGGATGTAATGTCGGAGGTAAACCGCGTGCTCTGGCAGATGGAGATTTTCTCCGGCAGGATTATTTCAGGCGAGTGGAAGGGCTATACCGGTAAAGCCATCACTGATATCGTGAATATCGGTATCGGCGGCTCGGACCTAGGGCCGGTAATGATTACCGCTGCCTTACAGGCCTATGCCGCACGAGCTGACTTAAGGGTGCATTTTGTCTCCAATGTAGACGGTACCCACATCGCCGAAACCTTAGATGGCCTTAACCCTGAGACTACTCTCATTATCATTGCCTCCAAGACCTTCACTACCCAAGAGACCATGACCAATGCCGAGACTGCGCGGGTGTGGTTCTTAAATGCCGCGCAGGATAAAGAGCAGATCAAGAAACACTTTGTAGCGGTCTCCACAGCCAAACAGCTCGTTGAGGAGTTTGGCATTGACGCTGAGAATATGTTTGAATTCTGGGATTGGGTAGGCGGAAGGTATTCTTCCTGGTCGGCAATCGGGCTGTCCATTGCCTGCTATATCGGCTTTAATAATTTTAGACAACTTTTATCCGGTGCCCAGGCCATGGATCACCACTTTAGATACACGCCATTTAACCAGAATATCCCGGTCATCCTGGCTTTATTAGGCGTTTGGTACAATAATTTCTTCGGCGCTCAATCGCATGTTATTCTGTCCTATGACCAGCACCTTTTACGTTTTGCTGCCTACTTTCAGCAGGGAGATATGGAATCAAATGGCAAGTCTGTGGACCGTAACGGTAATAGAGTAGATTACCAGACCGGGCTGATTATCTGGGGTGAGCCCGGCACCAACGGTCAGCATGCCTTTTATCAGTTAATTCATCAAGGCACTAAATTAATCCCCGCTGACTTTATTGCCTTTGCCCAAAGAAGCGCGCAAGCCTTTGATGAAGACCCTGAATTAAGTACGCGCTTAGACAGACACCATCGGATACTACTCTCTAACTTCTTTGCCCAGACCGAGGCATTGATGCGAGGGAAGAGGCGAGAGGAAGTTACTGATGACGCTCCGCTGGCTCCTTTTAAAGTTTTTGCCGGCAACCACCCGACCAATTCCATCTTGGCTAAAAAACTTACTCCCTATACACTCGGTATGCTTATTGCTATGTACGAACATAAGATTTTCACACAAGGCATAATCTGGAATATCTACAGTTTTGACCAGTGGGGCGTGGAGTTAGGCAAAAAACTTGCCAGCGGCATCCTGCCTCAGCTTGAAGCCGGCGCCGCAGTAACCGGCCATGATTCATCTACCACCGGGCTAATTGAGGCATATAAGGAGATGGCAGCATCTGTGCCTGAAGAAGCCCGACGGTCCGGGCCATCCCTCGGCGCGCTGGTGGCCACCTACGGTTCAGCGAAATTCTTCGCGGCCTTGAACGCCTCAAGCGCCCTTACCTATATAATGCAGCATCCCTTAGTTGTCTTCCTCTACCATCATCCCGAGGTTTTGCTACTGCTTGCGGCTGTGGGCGTTGCCTATGCTTTGATGGTGAGGGCAGGAAAAGATGATAGGGCTCCTCCTGACGAAGCCCTGTCTGGTGCATCCAGCAAAGTGGATGCCCAAGTCGTAATGGCTGATGTTAGGCAGATTATGTCGCTGTTGGGTATAGGAGATTATGCGCAGATTATACAGGTGCTTAATAATTGCGCGGGAGATGTAGTAGCGTTAGTAGATGGATTATCCCAGCTAAGTGGAAAATCGACAGAAGAAGTTGTTACCATCTTAGGGGCTACCGAGACATTTAAGGCCATGGCGGCTCATTATTCTCTCATGAGAACCATAGCAAAAACACTGACGCCTGTTGATACAGCGGCAGTTGAACATCTCGATGTCGATCCTAAATTAGACAGGAATAGAGTACTGCAACAGATATCGATTATGCTGGAGCGTTTTGTTACTCCTGATTCGGCAATAGCCGGTAAACTCAACAATTATTTACGCGGGTACAAAATTGTGCATTCCGATACTTATACGCAAGGGATGAAAAGACGTGGGCTTCTCCATTTATCCATATCTGTTATTTCGCTTATTGTCGCACTTGTATTATTCCACCACGCAAAAATATTGGCAATTTTGATTCTTGTTTTGTTTACCCTTACTTATTTTACAAGTTTCATACGTTTGTGGCTTTTCCGACTCACAGTTAAAGCGGCGCAAGGAAATATCATAAGGACGATAATATTATCTGATGCAGAAGCATTAGTACAGCTTCATCATGAGTTTGGTCATTTGGTTGCCGACGCCCTAGGCTTAGATGAGCATGATAAATATAAGGTTTTTGCGACTTGTTTTGCGACTTTGGTGGGATTCCCGCACGGCAATCTTAGCAAATCCGATTCACCTAATAAACGCTTAGTCGATTATTATAGAGAAGGATTGGAAGTCGGAAGTCATCTTCACCCTGGCGATTCCAGCGGAATCATTAGTTTGCGCGAGAAATTTGGGTTTTATTCCGAGAGAAAAGTAAGGTATTCCTCTAAAAGAGAAAAGGAGGGCCAAAAACTTGCTTATTTCTTAGGCGGTATCATAAGGGGAGTTTGTAAGGAGAATGATAAGGCTGCATTTGAATTACTGGTTAGGTTATTTAGTCCCGGGGGAGTAACTGAACAGCGTACCTACCCTGGCACTACCCAGGCCCAGCCCATGGATAAGAAGCTGGATATGGGCAATATCAGCGCAACCTTAACTTTCGACCAGAAAGGTAACCCTGTTTTTGCCTGGGATGAAAGAATAGACGGCTTGGATAAAGATTCTAAGAAAATCGTCATGGATAGAGTAGTTATCCCATTTGAAGATTCTATCCGCCAGTGGCATGCACTTCTTGTGTCAGCACCTCCATTCGCCAGCCAGGATTATATCTTTAGTACCAGAACTCCTTCTTCAACTAACCTTGAAGACGACCAGACCTACCTGGGTGAGATTTGTGAGGGTACTATCCATATCGCCTTTGCCACCTTAATAAGACCGGTAATCTTAGCGGATGTAAACCGCCACGAGATCACGGAAATCACCACCGGCTCACACGAAGAGGCAATTGCCGATAGCATTGCCTACTTTAGAGCCTATCCCCAGGCCTTAAAGAAATTCTTCGCCGCCATAGACGGCTTCTCTTTTGAAATTGACGCCTCTTACCGCGCTTCCCTGGAGGCCCTCGACATCTCCCGCGAGAGGCAACAGGAGTTAATGTCTACTATCATTACCCCTGAGATGTTCCAGGCCTATGGCTTGCGCGGGCCGATAGATGAAGCCTATGCCTCAAGAGAGTTATATCAATTCTGCCTGGGAATGATGATAGACAGAGTCTGCTGGCTGGAACTTCCGGATATGAATAAGGATATGTTCCGCGATTATGATTACCGCACCCGCGGCAGGGAGATTGACCCTGCGCGCGCGCTCCTGATGTCTTTGGTCTGGGGTAAGATGGCCTTGGATATTGCGCAAACTACAGATAACCCTAACCGCAAGGCCTTGGTGACCTATGACACCCGAGATATCCCCTCCAGTATCCCTATGGCCTTAATCTCCGGCTTAAGATACTTAGGCTTAGATGTAGTGGAAATAGGTTTTGATAACCCAAGCTGCGTCTCAAGTTACGCCTGGGCTACCCAGCAGCACAATCCTTTAATCGCCATCTTTATTACCGCCAGCCACGTAGCCGACGCCGGCGTTACCGGTTTTAAGGTCTCTATCCAGTCCGAAGGCCAAAACAGCGAACTGCAGAGCCTCTCCACCCGTCAGATCAAAGTTGATTCCTATGCCCTTGTTACTGAATTATTGGCTAACCCTGAATTTATCAGAGAGCTTCGCGCAGAGCGGCCGGGAAGCTACAGCCTGGATAACGTAGATAAGGCTTGCGTAAGGCAGGCAATACTGGCGGCAAGCGTGGCCCGTAATCGGACTAATCTTTATGAATTAGCCACTGCCTTGGAAGAGAACCGCTCTATGGTTATGGCTACCCTGGAGGCCTGGGAACAAGCGAATCCCGTTGCTTCTCTGTCTGGGCTTCGTGTAGTTATTGAAGGAGCAAATACCCCAAGTGGTGCAATCGCCAGGGATGTCTTCGTAGGCTTAGGCCTTATTGAAGGAGAGGATTTATTCCTCCTGCACGGCAATGCCCTTCCTTTAAGCGGCAAGCACAGCGCCGACCCTTCAAACGACGCTAACCTAGTTGACTTAAAAACCAAGATGGAAGGGATGGGCGCGGACTTGGGCTTTGCCTTTGACTTAGACGGCGACAGATGCGCGGTGCTCTTTAGGAAAAGAGACGGTACTTTTGAAAATCTTCCTCCTGACACCTTAATCGCAGTCTTACTTCCTTACCTAGTAAAAAGCTGCGGCTATGACCCCAAGGTCTTAAGAAAACAGTACGGCAAGAAAGGCGTCAGGGTGGTAAGAGACGTCTTGGGCTCGGAAAGCGTGGACAGGGTTGCCAAGTCTCTAGGTGCAAGGTGCCTGCAGACTGATGCCGGATACGTCTTCTTAAAAGCCTTAGTCAGAGAATTAAAGCGCCAGGGATACGTTGTACCCATTTACGGGGAATCTTCCGGCCATGGCTGGATGCATGTCACCGGGGCCTTTGAAAACCCGATTACATTAGTGGCGATACTCTCGATGATGCTCAAGGAGTATAGAGACGAACACCCGGAATCGGAATTTGTGATGGAAGATATGGTAAATGCTAATGTCAAGATGCCCTATAGAAGATCGGGCAGGTTCGACCCCAAATTCCACGACGGGCTTCTGGACGCCTTATTAGAAAAATACACCACTGTCCAGTTAGACGGCTGGACCGGCGACAGGAATAAAATCTTACAGAAGGTTATTGCTCTGGGTAAAGACTATGTTATCCGCGCCATCAGAAAGGCTTTTGCCAAAGGGGCCCAAATCCAGCTTGTAGACGGACGGGTAATAGAGGTAAAGAGGTTAGATACTGCCTGGGATAGGGATGAGCGAATCTATAGGTTCGCCGATGTCAGATTCACACTCGACGGCGAATATATCGGTAGGTTCGTCTTCCGCGCCTCCAGCAATGACCCCAACTTCGTCTGCGGCTATGAAGTTCCAGAAGTGGATGACCAGGATAACCCTAAGGACCCAACAAGTGTAGCTGAACACAAGACGCTGGTAGCTGCGGTAATGATGCGCTGGCTAAATGCTAATAATCTCTCGCCGATAAGCGCCGAAGGCCCGGAATTCAAGAATAGGGCTAATGTCTTAAAAGACCTGGAAGCCGGCAGTCCGATGTTTAGAGATGATTCTGCGATTAGGCTCCTTGTTTTTGATATGGATTTAACCCTTTATGAATGCAGGGAGCTTGGAGCGGAAAATGTAAGATTAAGTCGCGAATATGCCTTTAGGTATTTATCTGCAGAAGGCATCACATTGGAAGAGGTCGTGGCCAAAGCAGAAGAACTAGGCAGTACGACGAAAATGATGAGGCATTACGGTGTTCCTTTTGAGGGTCTGGATGACTACATCTTGGAAAGGATTGATCCCTTGTCCTATATCCAAGGCGATCCAAAGCTACGGGAACTACTTGAGACGCTCGGCCGGCGCTATCATTTAGCCGTGGCTACCAATAGTACGCCGAGATGGGCCTCCAGAGTTCTTTCTGGACTGGGAATTGAGGATTTATTTGAATTAGTAGTGAATCTTGAGATGGTTCATCAGGGAAAGCCTGATCCGGAAATGTATAGATTGGCCTGCGATCACTTTAAGGTGGATCCTTCACGGGCAGTTTCCATCGGGGACAGGCAGCACATAGATATAGACCCCGCAGAATCGATTGGCATGTACGGCGTGTTGGTCAGTGGTGCCGATGATTTGAAGAAAAACCTGGAGAGAAAAATAGCTGAAATAGAGGCCTCCCACCCGCAGGCTCCAAGGAGCCTACTTCCTAATATGCTGGTGTTGGGCTTCGGCGCGGCGAAATTATCCCTCGGCCTCAGCGCGCACAGCGCACTTACCTATATAATGGGGCATCCGGGGTTTCTCTGGCTGGCGCTGGGGGGTTTGGTAATTTTGGCTTTATATAATTTTTATAATTCTTGGTCGCTGCGAGAGCAGCAGCTAACCTCACCGTGGCAGGCGCAAGCTGTAGGAAATCTTACCGCAGCGGCCGTTTTAGGCCTACCTAGCACCTATCCGCTGGAAGTGCCGGAAGAAGCCCTTGCGGAAGTAGCGGAGCGTTGGGGAAGGGTAAATCTGATTAGCCTAAGCACAACTACAAAGAAGGAAAGATACCTTAGTAATATCCTGATATCAGGAGCATTCTGGAATGAAAATTGCGATGTCTTCCAGGCGCGCTTAGAGCAGTTAACCGATATCACCCGCCACGGCCCGCCGGAAGCAGAAATTATCTTTACTACCGATAAAGAAATCCTTCGAAAGATGCAAGGCAATGTCGCCGCAGTTAATTTTGGCCAACTCATCTCCCCGGATTACCCCGAAAAAACCATTTTTATCCATCCGTATTTCTTCAGCCTTCCCGAAGAACTGCAGATAGTCATTCTTTATCATGAACTAGTAAGCCACATAACCAAAGGCATAATTTCTGATACGCAGGCAATGAGGGATACTATTGAGGCAATAAGCAGGATTTATCCTTTAGAGCCAGCATCTCTTAATCTCACAGAGAAAGATAAGCAGTTATGGAGTTTAATTCAATGGAAAATAACCATAGATACCCTTTATCAAGAGATATTCCCGCTGATAGAAGCAAGTAGTTTATCCGAGAAAGAAAAGAAAGAATTAAAATTGATAATTGAGGTTTTATTTGAACTGTCTTTGGATAAATTATTACAGTGCGGCAATAAGAGTCCTATCCAGCATAGTTTTATTGTTCTAAAAGACGCACTTGAGATTGCCTTCGCAGAAGTATTGAGTTACCAACAGATAAAAATCTTAGTTGCCTTATCTTTACTTCACGATTTGGGTTTTGCGGAATCATCTTTAACAAGAGTAAAAAGCACACAAATAGAAGATAAAATTGAGCAATACAGAAAAGGAGGGTGTTCAAGAGAGGAGATATCGGCTTTGATTAATATGGCCAAGGCTGCCAGGCAAGAGCATATGAGAATAGGCACAACTATTGCGGAAAGTTTATTAAGGGAATTAAACGCCCGTTTTACAGAAGCGATATTCAGTTCTCAGAAGATCGGAACAATTTGTGAGTTGGTAAATATACACGATAATCCAGGTATCGGCAAATATTTAGAGACTTATAAAGAGTTTGTAGATGAACCCAGTGAGAAGTGGCTAATACCTAATGACGAAGAACACCGTCTTGCCCTTGTTTTCCGAGAGGCAGATAGGTTATGCATGCTTTCCTATGGCGGACTACTGATAGATTTGATGGATAATTTATTGAGCGCAAAAGAAGTTTCGCTCGCTAAGCAATTAGAGAAAAATATCAAGGCATTCACAGACGAAAGAGCCTCATACGATGCTACAGGAGGAAATTACGGGCCATTCTTTGGAGATACATTTATAAGGACCGAAACAGGCTATAGGATATTTAGAGAATATTGCCAAGACTGGAAAGTAAGAGAATTTTTAAGAGCAAAACGTGCCTTATTGCCCGAGGTTGAACAATTTTTGAAGTTCTTAGCTGAGACCCCTCTTGAAAAAGAAGCGCCTCCTATTTCGGCCGCTGATTTAGGAAAAGTAAACCCGGTTATTTTAGCCTTAGGTAGTCCCAGTCCGGTTGCTTTCAAAAAGGCCGCCTTGAATTGGGTAAGTTATAAAGAATGGGGTTTTGATAAGGTGCCAGTGATTGTCTCTACCGGCAGGGGCAGAGGATGCAAGAATTTTGTAGTTATGACCTTAGAGTTCTTTGAGCAGGAAGATAAATTAAATCACACTAATTTTGCCCAGCAGTTTAGGGACAAATATGGCAGTGAAATAGACAGGGCCTTAAGTAGCGATATAG
>CAZKSS010000002.1:0-30182 GCA_964555545.1 uncultured Planctomycetales bacterium | reverse complement strand
AATAATACCTTATTGAAGTTAGCCATGTTTTAACTCCTTCTTAGATAAACCCTAAACACTAAACTCTAAACAAACTCAAAACTCTAAACACAAAACTCAAAACATGTTTTGGACATTTGGATTTTGGGTTTGGGATTTGTTTAGGATTTAGGGTTTCGGATTTAGGGTTTAGGCTCATTTTTTACAATCTAGTTATCAATACTCTCAATATATTCTCGTTGAGTTTATAAGCATGCCGAATATCTTTTATAGCAGGCGCCTCGGCATTAAAACTTAAAAGATAATACAGCCCTTCGCGCTGTTTTTTTAGGGGGAAAAATAATTTCCTCTTCTCCGCCCACACCGCCGCAGAGACAACCTTACCGTTATGTTTAGTTACGGCATCGCTAATCTGGTCAAATAAGGCCTTTTTATCAGCGTCGGATAAATCCGATTTTACAATAAACATCGCTTCGTATTTGTTCATCTAGTTGCTCCTTCGGTTAAACAAATTCATCGCCCGGGTTACTCCTTCGCCTGCCCACACCCGGCAGCAATCAGCGGCAGAATCTAAAATTTCTTCCAGTTGGATTTTTTCTTTGCGGTTAAATTGCCCTAATACATAATCGCTGGCCAGTTTATTTCTCCGGGGCCTGCCTATCCCGATACGTAAGCGGCTAAATCCCGGGGTCCCCAGCGCCTCTATTATTGACTCTAGGCCACGATGCCCTCCCGAAGAGCCGGCAGGCCGCATCCTCATCCGGCCGAACTCCAGGTCCAGGTCATCGCAGACCACCAGCACGTCTTTTAGGTCTATTTTATATTTTTTAATCAAGGCGCTGACGCTTGGGCCTGAAAGGTTCATGAAGGTGAGCGGTATGGCCAAAACAACGCCCGGGGTCGCGAAATTAGCCTTGGCGCTTAACGCCAATGTGCCGCTATCTCTTTTCAGGGCAATCTTGGCTGCTTTGGCCAATGACTTTACCACCAAAAAACCGATATTATGCCGCGAATACCTATAAAATAAACCGGGGTTTCCCAGCCCCACGATGAGCTTCATGCTTCGACTCGCTTCGCTCGCTCAGCATGATGGTGAGCGTCCTTCGACTGTACTCGGCGCAGTCGAACCATCACTTCTCTTTTTTCTCTTCCTTCTTTTCTTTCTCTTTGCCTTCTTCCTCGGCTGCCTCCGCAGGCGTCTCCTTCTTCTCTTTAATTACCTCTGGTTCCTGCGGTACCTCGCCTTCCACCGGCGCAGCCGCAACCTCCTCTTTAATCGGAGCGGCTACTGACAAAACAATTGCTGCAGGGTCATTGAGGACTTTTATATCTGCAGGAAAAGTGATATCTTTGATGTGGATGGCATCGCCGATTTTTAAGGGCGTGACATCTACTTCAATCTGCTTGGGTATCTGGGTAGGCAGACACTCTACTTCTATTTCCCAGAGGTTATGTTCGAGTGATCCTCCTTCCTGCTTTACGCCGAGGGATTCGCCTTTGGCTACTACCGGAACATTCACCTTAATGACCTTGGTCAGGGAAATCTCGTGAAAATCCACGTGGAGGATGTCTCCCACGACCGGGTCATATTGAATTTCCTTAATCAGGCAGGGCCTGGGCTTGGCTGTTTTGGTGTCTTTGATTTTTAAATTTATGACCATCCCCTCCAGGCGGTGCTGGTGCACCAGTTGCATTAATTGCCGGTGCGCCACTTTAAGGGCTTGAGAATCTTTTCCTTCTTTATAAACTACGGCTGGGACAAAACCACTATCCCTGAGGTCTTTGACTTTACCTCGGCGTAATTCCTGCCGCGGCTGGGCTTCCAAAAATATCTCTTCCATTTCTCTGCTCTGCTCCTTTAATCAAATAAACAACTCACTGATTCTTCGCGATGAATCCTCTTGATGGCTTCGCCCAATAGATCGGCGACGGATAAAACCTCGATCCGCTTATGTTTTTTGTGGTCATCCAGGGGAATGCTGTCGGTAATCATCAGTTCCTTGAGTTCCCGGCATTTATCTATGCGTTCCACTGCCGGACCGGATAATACGCCGTGCGTAATGGCGGCATAAATACTTTTGGCGCCGGCTTTTTTTAGCGCCTCTACGGCCTCAATCAAAGAACTGCCGGTAGCAATTAGGTCATCCACGATAATCACATTCTTGCCTTTTACCTCGCCTAAGATATGCATCACCTCTGTTTTATCCGGAGAGTCGCGCCTTTTGTCAATAATCGCCAGGTGTGCGCCTAACCTCTTGGCATAGGCCCGGGCCATCTTGATTCCGCCGACGTCCGGAGAAACGACTACTAAATCCTGGAGTTTTAATTTGGCGAAATAATCCACAAAAACGCCCACTGCCAAAAGATGGTCTACCGGGATATCAAAGAAACCCTGGATCTGGCCGGCATGCAGGTCCATGGTCAAGATTCTGTTTGCGCCGGCAGTAGTCAAGAGGTTGGCCACTAATTTTGCGGTGATGGGCACGCGCGGCTGGTCTTTCCTGTCCTGGCGGGCATAGCCAAAATAGGGGATTACCGCGGTAATGCGCTGGGCCGAAGCCCTTTTTAAGGCATCGATCATCACCAGAAGTTCCATCAGATTGTCGTTCGGCGGCGGGCAGGTCGGCTGGATGACAAATACATCTTTACCGCGTACGTTTTCGTTAATTTTGACGCGGATCTCTCCCTCACTGAACTTCTCCACCAGCACCGCCGCAAACTTTACCTTCAGGTACTTACAGATATTCCTGGCTAATTCCAGATTGGCATTTCCGCTGAATACCGCTAGTTTATCCATAGATTACCTCTGTTTTAAGGGTTTGGCCGGCACGCCGACAACCGTCATGCCGTCTGCCACGTCTCTTATCACCACTGCCCCGGCTCCGGTACGCACTCCCCTGCCGATCGTTACCGGCGCAACTAATACAGTATCTGAGCCGATAAAGGCATGGTCTTTGATGACGGTGATATTTTTCTTTCGGCCATCAAAATTAGCCGTCACCGTGCCTGCGCCGATATTGACGCTGCGGCCGATACGGCTATCGCCGAGATAACTAAAATGTTTGGCTGTGGTCTTTGCGGAGAGTCGGGAACGGGCAATCTCAAGGAAATTACCCACCACTACATCGTCTGCAATAACGCTATCTTCTCTTAAGTGGACAAAAGGTCCGACCAGGCAACGTTTTCCGATTCTAACATCGTTTTCAATCACTGTAAAGGGGTAAATTACGCTATCCCTACCTATCTTGGCGCCATAACTAATAAATGCGCTTTGCGGATCAGTGATGGTTACTCCTTCCAGCATAAACTTTTCATTAATTCTCTGCTGCATAATCCGGTTTGCCTGGCCTAAGTCCACCCGCGAATTAATGCCTAAGGCCTCATCTATATCGGAAATTTTTACCGCTTCTATCAGCGCGCCTCTTTGGTGAAGGATGGCGATGAGATCGGTGAGGTAATATTCTTTTTTACGCTTATTTAGCCGCACGCTTTTTAAGGCTGCGCTTAATTTATCTTTAGCAAAGCAGATTATGCCGGTATTAACCTCTTTGATATCCTTCTGATATTCATCCGCGTCTTTTTCTTCAATAATCCCCGCAATGCTGGCATATCTATCGCGGAGAATCCGGCCGTAGCCGACGGGTTTATCCAGTTGGGCAGTCAATATGGTAGCATCCAAATTATTTTTGCTATGGTGGGCAATTAAATTTTTGAGCGTTTCCTTTTTCAATAAAGGGATATCTGCATAAAGTATTAAAACCGTGCCGCGGAAAGCCCCGAGTGCCGCTAAACCTGCCTTAACCGCATCCGCAGTGCCCAGCAGCCGCTTCTGGAGTGCTACTTTTATTCCGGCCTCCAGATGCTTTTTTACTTCGCCTGCCTGATGGCCAAGCACAATTACGGATTTCTTAATCTTTATCTCCCGGACTAAATCCAAAACATAGTCCAGCATCGGCCTACCGCAGATAGGATGTAGCACCTTCGGCATCCGGGACTTCATCCGCTCGCCTTTACCTGCCGCCAGAATTATCGCTGCGATATTGTTTTTCATAAGGTTATTTTCTCTTCAAATTGGCTGGGACGTGTGGACTCGAACCACAATAGCGAGACCCAAATTCTCGTGTCCTACCATTGGACGACGTCCCAAAAACTATTGGATAATATTATGTTTTAAGCCGCCGTACTAGTAGTAGGACCTCTGGTCTTCTCCTGCTCGTATGCCTCAAGGATCCTTTTCTGCAAATACTCCCTGAAAGACTGGGTGATGGGATGGGCGATATCCTTATGCTCCATCTGGGCATTCGCGCCTGCCTCTTCGCCTACCGGACGAGAGATAACCGGCAGTTGCGTGCCGCACTGGTTGCAATATTTAGAGCGCAGTTCGTTTTTAAAAGCGCATTTAATACAGGGTTGCTTTACTTTTCTGGAAGGCATGGCGATAAACAGACCGCTGGTGCCCTCAATGACCTTGATATTTCTGACCACAAAGGCATTGTCAAAGGTCACCGTCACGTATGCCTTGAGTTTCTTATCCGGTGAATCCTTCAGAAAGACCCTGACTTCGGTAATCTCCATAGGTTCTCGCCTCCTTGTTGCCCCTACAACAGAGCTTAAACTGTCTTATTGACAAACACTTGCCAAGATTTGTTCTCCTGCCTGAGTTGTCTTGCTCCTTCCTGCGCCTCCTTTCTGTTAGAAGTAATTCCAAAGACAGCCGGACCGCTTCCGGACATCAGGATGGCCGGCAACCCCAGTTGGCAGAGTCTTTCTCGGATACGCCCTACCTCTGGATAACATCTGCCGGTAACGGTCTCTAAACTATTAAACAGGGCCGCTGAGGCCCAAGTCAGGTCTTTTTGGCAAAGTGCCAGAGGAAGTATTTTAACATCATATCGGGGATGCGTCAAGCCTACTTTTTTTTTAGTCAGGGCATCCCATTTCTGGTAAATCAGAGGGGTAGAAACCTTTATTTTCGGCACTACCAGGATATGCCAGAGTCGGACTGGATTTAATACTTTTATCGGCTTAATTTTGTCTCCGCGGCCGCTGCCCCAGGCAAAAGGACAATTATAAATAAAAAATGGCACGTCGCTGCCTATATTCCTAGCGCAAATTAGCAGTTCTTTTCGGCTCAAGCGAAGGCGCCAGAGACTATCCAGACCTAAGAGCACGCAGGCGGCATTACTGGAGCCACCGCCCAGGCCTGCGCCTACCGGGATGCGCTTGATAATTTTTATCTCTACGCCCTTCTTGACTTTAAATTTATCCTGTAAAAGGCGGGCGCTACGAAAGGCCAAGTTAGAATTATCTGTCGGAACGCCAGGAGAATCGCAAGAGAGACTAATTTTTCTGTCGCGGCGAGATTGAAGAGAAATTTTATCGCAGAGGTCTATTCTTTCAAAAATAGTCTTTATCTGGTGGTAGTTATCTTTGCGCCGGGAGAGGACTTCGAGATAGAGGTTGAGTTTGGCAAAGGATTTGAGGACCAATTTATTTACAGGCGCCGGACATACAACTTAAGGCTGTCTTTTCTATATCGAGACTCGTGAGATGATATTCCTTTAAGAGGTCTGCTGGTTCGCCTGACTGCCCGAACCTGTTTTTTATGCCTATCCGCAAGACCTTGGTCGGGTAATTCTCAGCCACTACTTCATCTATGGCTGAGGCCAGACCCCCGACTACGGCGTGCTCTTCGCAGACCACGATTCCGCGGGTCTCCTGGGCTGCCTGCAGCACAGTATCTTGATCCAATGGCCGGATGCTATGCATGTTAATCACTCGCGCCTGCACACCTTTCTTTTTCAAATTCCCTGCGGCTGTCAGGGCAGCATTGACCATAATCCCACAGGCAATAATAGTCACGTCTTTTCCGTCGCATAAAACCTGGGCTTTACCCAATCTAAATTCCCCTTTATTCTCCAACGTCGGAACTTTCGGCCTGCCTAAACGCACATAAAAAGGTCCGGCGGTATTGACTGCGCTAATGATGGCATCGCGCGTCTGGGGTGCATCGCAAGGGACAATAATATTCATATTCGGGATCACCCGCATCAGGGCAATATCTTCGACGGCCTGATGGCTTGAGCCATCCGGCCCGACAGTAATGCCGGCGTGCGTGGCCACGATTTTGATATTAAAATTATTGTAACTGATGCTGTTTCTTACCTGGTCCCAGGCCCTGCCAGTGGCGAATACGGCAAAGGTAGAGGCAAAGACTATTTTACCGCAACTAGCCAGGCCGCTAGCAGTAGCCATCATATTTTGCTCGGCCACCCCGAAATTAAAAAACCTCTCGGGAAATTCTCTGGCAAAAAGGCTGGTGCGGGTGGAACTGGACAAATCCGCGTCTAAAACCACAATATCTCTATTTTTTTTTCCCAGTTCCACTAAGGTCTGACCGTAAATATCGCGCTGATACAACATCTCTGTCATTGCTATGCCAACTCCCTTAGCGCCCTTTCTGCTTCTTCTTTCGTGGGTGCGCGGCCGTGAAAATCACAAACATTCTCCATAAAAGAAACTCCCTTGCCTTTTACCGTATGAGCGATAATAATCGTGGGTTTTCCTTTAATAGTTTTGGCTTTTTCATAGGCCTCTAAAATCTCCTGCATATTGTGGCCGTTTATCTCCAAGGTATGCCAGCCGAATGCCTGCCATTTTGCTACTATCGGCTCCAGGTTCATAATCTCACAGGTTCTCCCGTCGATCTGGAAGCCGTTATAGTCTAATATCGCGCAGAGATTATCGCATTTATAATGCGCGCAGGCCATGGCGGCTTCCCAGATATTACCTTCCTGGATCTCTCCGTCTCCCAAGAGCACATATACGCGGTAATCTTTGCGGTCTATCTTTGCCGCCAGGCTCATGCCCAAGGTCACGGATAGACCTTGCCCCAGAGAACCCGACGCCACATCCACGCCAGGGGTGCGCCGGTCAGGATGGCCTTGTAAAATTGAACCCAGCTGCCTCAAAGCCATTAATTTATCTTTGGAAAAATATCCCGACTCTGCCAGGACTGCATACCAGAGCGGACAAGAGTGGCCTTTAGACATATGGAACCGGTCGCGCTGGGGCCAGGTCGGATTCTTGGGGTCGTGCTTTAAGACGCAGAAAAATAAAGCGGTGATTAAATCCGTTGAGGATAAACTCCCTCCGGGATGACCAGAACCTGCCTTGACCAACATCTGGATAATCAAGCGGCGGATTTCCTTGGCCTTGGCCTCTAATTCCTTTATTTTATCTTCGCTGCAGCGCATTTAATCTTTCCTTAGCTTCTCTTAGGTGTTCCTGGATCACTGGGTCTTTCAATAAAGTATTTGCGCGCTCCAATTCTTTTACCGCTTCTTTAATCTTTCCTTTTTTAAAATAAACCCACCCCAGGCTGTCAATATAGGCGCCGTTATCCGGCTGGAATTCTAAGGCCTTCTTAATCAGGCCTTCGGCCTGGTCTAAATTCCTGCCTTCCTCGGCGTAAAGATACCCCAGATAATTCAGCGCTTCGTGATAATCCGGTTTTAATTCCAGCGCTTTCTTTAATTCCTTAATTGCCGCGTCTTCACGTTTCCGCTCGTCGTAAACATTGGCCAGATAAAAATGCGCCTCGCTGTCATTGGGTGATAAGCCGAGGATCAACTTATAGGTATCTTCTGCCTCTTTGAATTTCTTCTCTCGGATATATAGCTCGCCCAAACTTTTATAAATTTCAATGTTGCGGGGTTCTAATTTTGCGGCATTTTTCAAAGCGATTTCGTATTCTTTCTGGGCCGGTTCAACCTGGTTCTCTACCGAATAAAGGAGCGCTAATATCGCGTGCGGCTCTATTGCTTCGGGGCTAAAGTTGGCGGCGAGTTTTAATTCTGCAATGGCCTGGGGGATATCGTTTTTTTTGATGTAACTGGAAGCCAAACTTAAGTGGATCTGGGAACTCTGATAGTCCGCTTTTAAGGCCTTCTGGTATTCCTGGATCGCCTGGTCAATGTCGCCTAAGCCCGCATAAACGCCGCCCATAATGTAGTGGCTTAAGGCAAAAGAAACCTTCTTTTCTAAGGCCAAGGCCTCAGTAGCTAAGCATAAAGATGCCAGGAGGCAAAAGCATAGCGCCTTCTGGCATCCCTTAAACTTAAGACGCATTAACCCCAGGCCCTCTTCTTCAAGTGGCGAAGACGCCTACGCATCTTCTTCCTTTTGTGGGTCCTGATCTTTCTTCTTTTTCTCTTCCTGCCACAAGGCATTGCCTCGCTCCCTTCGGTCGCTCGGAGTTTACAGTTTAGTGTCTACCGTTTACAGCACCAACGTTAATAGTTAACAAACTGTGCACTATTTACTGTCAACTTTTAATAGATTACCTTATTCAGTGGGTATTCTATAATTCCCGTGGCCCCGGCATTTTTTAGTTTCGGGATTAATATCCGGACCACCTTTTCATCAATAATGCTTTCTACCGCTAACCACCCGCCGCTGGATAAATGAGAAACCGTAGGGTTCTTTAAGGCCGGCAAGAGCGCCAAAACTTTTTTCAGGTCTCTTTCTTTGACGTTCATCTTCAGGCCCACCTTTTCCTCGGCGGCAATCGCGCCTTTGAGCAGTAAAGCAATCTGTCCCATTTTATTTTTTTTCCAGATATCCTGATAAGAATTCTTATTGGCGATAAACTGGGTGGTGGATTCACAAAGCGTGGCAATTTCTCTTAATTTATTCGCCTTTAAACTTCTTCCGGTCTCGGTCAATTCTACAATTGCATCCACCAGCCCTGCGCTTACCTTGGCCTCAGTCGCCCCCCAGCTAAATTCCACCTCCACTGGAACTTTGTTCTTCTTAAAATAATCTTTGGTTACATTTACCAGTTCCGTGGCAATGCGTTTGCCTTTTAAGTCCTTAAGGGACCTTATCCCTGAATCCTCTGGCACCGCCAAGACCCACCTCACCTTATTCAGGCTCTGCTTGGCATAGATTAAATCCGTAATGCGCACTACCTCGGATTTATTCTCCAGGATCCAGTCATTGCCGGTAATCCCGCAGTCCAAGGCGCCGTCAGCACAATAGCGGGACATCTCCTGGGCGCGCAATAATACCGGCTCTATCTCCGGGTCATCTACCGACGGAAAATAGGAACGCTCGGAAACCGAGACATTGAACCCGGCCTTGCGGAACATCTTAAAGGTCGCTTCCTGCAGGCTTCCCTTGGGCAGGCCTAATTTTAGGACTTTATTTGCCATTTTCTATAATCCTTTTTGCTTCTAATTTTGCCTTTTGCCGCGAGTAAACCTTCTTGCTTCTTTTCACCCGCGTGCGGGGGTTTATCAGCCAAACCTTCCTTACTTTCACCGCCTTCTTTAACACGGCTCATTATTATACCTATATAGCAATATTTTGTAAAGGAAAAAATGGCGTTTCGCAGGGACTGTCCCCACCAAAGCTATAGCGTAGCCATACCAAAGGGGACTGTCCCTAAAATGAATTGCTTAGCGGGTCCTGTCCCCGCCTTTGGCGGGGCCACCCGCTAGCGAAGAGTTCACCTTATGCTCGTTCGGAAATGGTCTTGAGTTTTTTTATTTGGGGACAGTTCTATCAGAAATGTTTATGTGGGGATGAGTTATCTAGAAACGGTCTGGGATTTTTGCTGCCGCCTCGGCCATTCTATGCAGCATCTCGGAAATATAACTCTGGTACTTAATCCCCATCTTTCTGGCTTTTTCCTTTATGGCCTTTAAGTCGTAGCTGTTAACGCGAATATTCAGCACCGCATCTTTCTTCCTGCGCTCAATGGCCTGCTTGACCAATTCAAACTGCTCCCTGCTTGCCGGGACAAATTCTTCCAAATGGTCTTCTATCCATTGCTCTTCTTTAGTCAACTTAATCTTCCTCATCTTATCACCTCTTTCTAAAAAGCTTATTATATTTACGGCAGGGGTATAAAGTCTTTAAGAAAATTTCTTCCCCTTCAATTGCGCATGGCACAAGCCAGATATAACCACGATAATCAAAGATTAATACGCGCTGATTACTGCGGCTGGGGTTATCGTGTATCTCTAGCAACTCGCCGCCCTTGAATATCTCCTCAAAGGACACCCCTCTTATACGTTTCAGCCGAGCGCTCTTTGTGGGGTTCCAGTTTATTGTATATACAATTGTATTACTTTCTTGCGGCTTGTCAAGGTCTTTTTTATCCATATTTGCCTCTTTTCTGCTACAATAGACGTAAGAGGCAGCAAAATCTAATGAAGATTTTATAATTGCATTATCGCGATTTTCTGTTTATAATAAATCCTTACGAAATATGTAAGGGGTGGATTATGCTGAAACAACTACGCAACAAAAAGACGGCGAAGAAAATCTGGATTGTCCTGGCAATAATTATTGTGCCGGCGTTCGTGCTCTGGGGACTGGGCGGGGCCTTGCGCAGCCGACAGGAAAGTGCCTTTGCCGGAAAAATCTTCGGTAAGAGCGTCTCTCTATCAGATTTTAGCGATGCCATGCAGGCAGTAAAAAATCAGGCCATCATCCAATATGGCGAAGAAGAATTTATGAAAAACCAGAAGGCCCTGAACCTACAGGCCCTGGCCTGGGAGAGACTAATCCTCCTCTATGAAGCAAAAAAACGCAAGATCCGAGCCAGCGACCAGGAGGTCATTACCTTAATCGAGAAGTATCCCTTTTTCCAGCGGCGAGGCCAATTCGATCAACGTCTATATTCCGAGATGCTGCAGTTTGTCTTCCGCACCCAGCCGCGCGCATTTGAAGAAGAAACCCGCCAGAATATTATCGTGGCTAAACTCTATAAAGCCATCACGGATAAGACAAGCGTAAGCGCAGAGGAAATTAAAGAAGGATACCGCAAGGCCAACGAAGAGATAAGCATCGATTATATCGCGGCCGTCCCGGCGGCTTTTAAAAAAGAGATTGCACCTTCAGCGCAAGAAGTCAGAGATTATTTTGACCAGAATTCATTTGAATTTAAAGAGCCCCTCTCCTTTAATATAGAATACCTTACTCTCAATTCCGAAGATAAAGTGAAAATTGCCCTCCAGCGTTTGGCCAAAGAGCAGGATTTGACAAAGGTGGCAAAAGAGTTGGGCGGAGAGGCTAAGGAAACCGGATTCTTCAAGCAAACCGATCCGATTCCCGGCCTCGGCTGGGCCCCGGAAGTGATGAATATACTTTCCAAACTAATGGTGGGTCAATTTTCACCGCCGGTGCGCACAGATGAAGACTACTACATTCTCAAACTAAAAGAAAGAAAAGAACCCTATATCCCGGATTTTGCCACCATCCAGGATAAGGTAAAAGAAACATGGATTAAGAAAAAGGCCGAGGAAATGGCCTTAAAAAAGATAGAAGATTGCCTCAAGGCCCTGCAGGCCGCAGCTTCTGCCAACAGCGGGTCAGCGGATTTTGCTAAGTTTGCCAAGGAATTCAGTTTAAAGTCAGACTCAACGGAAAAGTTTAAATTCGGCAGTTATATAGAGGGAATCGGGGCCTCGGATAATTTCTGGACGCAGGCAGACCAATTAAAAGACGACGAAATTAGCGGAATAATCAAAATGCCGTCGGGTTTTTACATTATCAAGCTAAATTCAAAGTCGCCCATAGACGAAGAGAAATTTGCCGCAGAAAAAGAAGAATTTAGTCAAGAGCTTTTAACTAGAAAACGGCAGGAATATTTTCTTAAATTCGTGCGGGAATTAAAAAGAAAAAGCCAGTTGTATTAACTTACCTTAATAGCCGCAACCGGGCACTGCTGGGCTACTTCCTCTAGATTATGCAGAGCACAACTCTGCGCCTTCACATGGGCAATCCCGTCTCCCTGGACTTCAAAGACCTCGGGGCAGGACTGCTCGCATAAACCGCAACCTACACACGTGGCAGCATCCACCGTAACCTTAGCCATCTGGATATTTCCTCCTTGAAATTAGCGCTCCATCAAATTCTCGAAACACTCTTCGTGGTCTACTTCCTCGGATAAGATGTGCGTCACTAATTGATAGGTCACATTATCCTTGCCTAAAGTTTTCTTGGCGATTTTATTATAGACCTCGATTGCCCCGGCCTCTGCTTCGGTGACGATGCGGATGATGCGGTTGATATCCGCGGTATTCTTCGGCGGCATCAGGTATGGTTGGTTGGCATTTTTCTCTAATTCCATCGGGTTAGCCAATGGCACATCGCCCAGTTTAATAATTAAATCGGCTAATTCTCCGGCATGTTCTAATTCATCTTTGGCAATTTTGTTCAGGAATTCCTGGATGTCTTCGTAGGCGCGGCCAGAAACAATCTGCGCCATATACCAGTAAAGATAAAACGCCAGCCATTCATCCGCGTAGGCCTTGTTTAGGTCCTTGACTAACTCCTTCAGACTCAAGTCTACAATTGCCCTTGCCTGTTTACCCATATCCCCCTCCTCTTAACTTGTGGTTTGTGTCTCTACCTTGAGACCGTACCTCTTTATATTATTATCAGCAATCTCTTGAATCTGTTTGATTGCCGCGGGATTGTTTAATAGGTGTTTAAACCTGCCTTGCGCCTTAAGATATTCCTCCACTGGTTTAGGGGTAATCTGCCTGCGTCCGGAAAGCACCCCGAAGTCGTATTCAATCAGGGGATAAAGCCCGGTTTCCACAGCCAACCTTGCGATAGTAATGGTCAAATTGGATTCATGCCGCCAGCCCAAAGGACAAGGCACATGCACCTGGATATATTTCGGCCCTTTGATGGATAATGCCTTTTTCACTTTGCGCTGTAAGTCCTGCGCAAAACCAACGGAGACAGTAGCCACATAAGGTATACCATGGGCTAATGCAATCTCGGGCATAGGCTTTTTGTAACAGATATTCCCTATAGATTCTGCGCCAGGTGGAGTTGTAGTTGTGTTTGTCCCATAAGGTGTTAAGCCGCTCCTTTGCACACCCGTATTTTCATAGGCCTCATTGTCGTAACAGACATATAAAACATCATGGCCGCGTTCTAGCATCCCGGAGAGGGCCTGCAAACCGATATCTGCGGTCCCGCCGTCGCCGCCCTGGGCAATGACATTAATCCCTTCTTTTTTACCTAAATATTTTAACGCCCCTTCCACGCCTGAAGCCACGGCAGCCGCATTTTCAAACAAGGAATGAATAAAAGGGACTTCCCACGCCGTTTGGGGATAGGCGGTGGAGAAAACTTCCAGGCAACCGGTATTATTCACGATAATGGTATTCGGCCCGGCTGCCTCTAAGACTAAGCGCGCGCCCAGTGACTGGCCGCAGCCGGCGCAGGCCGTATGCCCGGAGCTAAACAAACTGCTCATGAATAATTCTCCTTTAAAAGTTCGGGTTTTAAATCAATAAACTCGCCGCTTACTTCTTTGGCAGTCAAGAGACGCAGGACTTCTTTGATGGAATCCTTGGTGACATCACGGCCGCCCAGGCCCACAATAAAACTGCTGATACAAGCCGGCTTTTTCTTTTTGCCGAAAAATACGGCTTTGACCTCCGCAGCCAGCGGCGCAAAAGAACCCAAAGACAATGCCCGATCCAAGACCGCAACTTTGGGGACATCCTTTAAGGCCTCATAAATTCTCTGCGTCGGAAAAGGACGAAATGCGGTAATCTTTAATAAACCTACTTTCTTGCCTTTGGCCCTGGCCTCATCTACCACTTCTTTAATTGTCCCGCACACCGAGCCCATGGCCACGATTACGCGCTCGGCATCTTTGGTGCGGTATTCCTCAATGAGGCCGTAGGTCCGGCCAAAAACCTTGGCGAACTCTGCCATTACCTTGGGGATTAAACCCAGCGCATCTTTAAGCGTATCCTGCAAGGCAAAGCGCGCTTCCATATAATAATCCGGGTCAGCCAAAGGTCCCATAGTAATAGGGTTCTCCGGGTCAAGTTTGTACAAAGGCCTATATATAGGTAAGAACTTGTCTACCTGCTCCTGGGTAGGCATATCCACAGTTTCAATACCATGGGTTAAAATAAATCCGTCCATACAGACCATTACCGGCAGCATCATAGACTTGTCTTCGGCAATCCGATACCCGATTAAATGCAGGTCCGCGGCCTCCTGGATATCCTCGGCAAAAAAGTGCATCCAGCCGGCATCGCGTAAGGAAACCGAATCCTGATGGTCGTTCCAGATATTGATGGGAGCAGAGACCGCGCGGTTGGCGCAGGTCAGCACCAAAGGCAGGCGCATCCCGGCGATATTAAAGATGACCTCGCCCATATAGAGCAGGCCCTGGGAACTGGTGGCGGTATAGGCGCGCACGCCAGTAGCCACTGCGCCTAAAACCGTGGAAGCGGCAGAATGCTCTGACTCCACATTAATGAACTGCGATTTTAATTCTCCGTTGGCCACCATCTGCGCCAATTCTTCTACGATGTGTGTCTGGGGGGTAATCGGGTAGGCGGAGATTACTCCGGGCTGGCATAATTTTATTACCTCGGCCACGGCCCGCGAACCTTCTAAAAATTCTTTCACCCAGCCCTTCCTTTCTATCTATCTCCCAACCCTTTTAGAAGGGCTGGGTCTTCCTTGACCATGACCACGTCTTTTTTCGGACAAATCAACGCGCAATTGCCGCAGCCTTTGCAATAGGTAAAATCGCAATTGTAGGTATTCTTTTCCGTACCACTGATGCATCCTTCGGGGCAGACCAGAACGCACATCTTGCAGGCAATGCAGTTCTGCTGCAAAAACTTCGGCCTGCTCTCCACGCGCCAGGCGCCGGTCTTATTATTCCTGCTGGAACCGGGTTTGCTAATTAAGGGGCCGAACATCCTCGCTCCTTACACACTTACTTCCTATTAATAAATGCAAAGCCCTGCTTGGCCGCTTCGATATTGCCTTCCTGGGCCTTACCGGAAAATCTTTCTTTGATGGCCTGGATTAAGTGCTCTAAATCGATCTCCTGGGTGGCTGCAGCATAAGCGCCCAGTAACGCAGTATTGCCTAAAGGTCGGCCAATGGTCTTTAAGGCAATTTCATTGGCAGGCAGGACAAAGGCCTTCTGCGTAGGCTTGATCTTGGGCAATTCTACCCCTTCCCGCTGATTAATAATGGCGATACCTTTTTCTTTTAGTCCGGAAAAGCAGTTGTAGCCGCGCAGCAGCGTGGCATCCACAATAATCAGGTAATCCGGCTCATAGATCTGGCTGCGCAGCCGCACTGGCCGGGAATCCACCCTGACAAAGGCATTCATCGGCGCACCCATCCTCGCCGCGCCGAAATGCGGAAAGGCGTAAGGATACATACCTTTTAAAAAATAGACCTCACCCAGCAAGGCCGCAGTGGTAATTGCGCCTTGGCCGGCGCGGGCATGAATACGAATCTCTTTCATAGGTTACCTATAATATACGTTTTGCCTAAATTTGTCAAATAATTTATTTTAGGAAGGCCGAAGTCTCGGCGAGCAGGCGGAAGATCTTCTCGGCTTTTAGCGGCTCCAGGGTTCCCAGGCCACAGCTGGGGCTAAGCAGGAGATTTTCCCAGAGCAAACCCTGAGGTATCCCTTTTTTGGCCAGGATATTGATGCCGGTTTTGATTTTCTGGACTAAGGTCTCCGCGGTCTCGCTTCCGCTAAACAACTGCGTAGGCACCACTCCCCAACAGATAAGACCTCCCCGCTGCAGGAATTGCTTTAAGTCATCAGCATAGAGGACAAACTTATCTAAAAAAGAAAAGGCATCAAAACTAATAATGTCTATACTGGCCACATCCGTAAATATTGACCAATCAGTATTGCCGCAGCAATGCACGCCTAACAAGATATTCTCGGATTTTATAGCTGCCGTAAATTCCGAGAGACCTTTGACTACCTCTTCCCGGTTAATGGGGGTATAGGCCGAACCAAAGCAACCCAGATATGGCTCATCAATGAAGAGAATGATCTTTTTACCGAATTTTTTCAATAGATTTACTTGCCAGAGCGCCTTCATTACCAGGCCCTTTGAGATGGCCTGCATAAACACCGGGTCATGCAATAAGGCAATGCCCTTTTCATCGTTAATACTGGCGGCAAAGGTAAATGGTCCAGTAATCTGAACCTTGATCGCCTCAGTGCCCTTAAGATTTTCTTTAGGCAACCGCTGCCAGAATTGATGTAAGCCTAAGGCAAAATCAGGGCTAATCTTAAAATAATCCCTATCCTGGGCAATGAGCCGGTCATAGAATTTCTCTAATGCCCGGTCTTTATCGCGGGGGTTAAAAAGTAAACCGTCGGGGGATATTTCCAGACACGGCAAATTTTCGCTGAACTGCGCCACCATGCCTTCGCGTACATCCCTTTTCGGCAACTGCGGCCAGAAAGGAATACCGGGCACATATTTAAAGATTAAATCCAGGGCCTCATCCGCGTCTGTATGCGGCAGGCTACCGATACCAGTGGCTAATCCTTTTAATCTTCTCATTTCAGAACCCGAGGTTTTCGCCGACTAAAATTACTCTCATTCTCTCTGGCGTAACTTCGGCCTCAATAATTAAGACCTGGCAACACATCCTTTTATACTCTGGAAAAAGACAAATTTCCCGGCGGCAGATGCCGTCGGCTAAACAGGCGGAATTCCAGTTGAGGCGCTGGCAATTTAAGGGTGTGGCATATTCCCGGGCGCGCTTTAAGGCCTCTTCTAGATTCGGCGTAATTTTATTTATCCCGCAGACCACTACTACATTTTTGGCATAGGAAATCCCGGCAGTGCGGTTGCCATAGCCGCTGAAGAACACCAGTTCTCCCTTTCCAGAAATGGCATTGGCGCTGGTTAAATAATAATCTGCCTCGCAGGCGCCTTTTCTTCTTAGGGCCAGACTCTCTTCCCTGCTCAGCGCGGGTTTATTCTGATTAAAAACTTTGCTGCCGCGCGCCTGGAGGCGCTTGACTATGCCTAACTGCTCTAAGGTAACCGAGCCGGAAAGACCGATGCTTGCGGATTCCGGGATGATCTCCAATAATTTTTCTGCTGCTAGTTGCTTATCCGCGCAATAAAATCCGGCGATATTCCTTTTTTGCCAAATCTTAATCAATTCCTCTATTCTTTTCTCCATTTATTGTCTCGCCTCTAAGTTACGACTGAGGTCCTGTCTTAATTTCTTAAGTCCCGGACTAATCTCCACCGGATACCTATAGCGCGGGTAAACTTCTTTTAGACCCCGGGGAAGAAGAGAAAGATTTTTTTGGGCAAAGGCCCTCACTTTCTTTAATGCCGGCGCTCTATAAATTACCCTGCCTTTATCCACTACCTTAATCAATAAAGGCTCACCCTTAAGCCGCTCATTCTCCAAGCCCAAAATATCTTTTAGGAAATTTCCCCTTTTGTCCCGGATACGATAGACCTGTTTCCTGCCGGGATAGGTAACTTTACCTCTGCTTAATTTCATCGTCGGCAGAAAATTGCCGCTCTCATCCGTGACCTCGCTGACTTTATAAATCACATCCAGGCAGGGCGCATCAATGCTGGTGCCCATATTTGTACCCACGCCGAAATCATCCACTGCTGCCTTTTTTTTAAGCAAGGCCTTAATTTTAAATTCATCCAGATTGCCGCTGGCAAAAATCCGCACGAAATCTAGGCCTGCTTTATCCAGCATGCCTCTGGCTAACTTAGATAAGGAAACGATATCGCCGCTATCCAACCTTATCCCCAAAAGCCGGAAACCCTTTTTCTTCAGATAGAGCCCGATGGCCACCGCATTCCCAATACCTTTTTTAGTATTATAGGTGTCTACGAGCAGGATGGTCTTTTGCGGAAAGGTCTGGGCATAGGCCAGGAAACTATCCATCTCTTGCGGAAAAGACATGACAAAAGAATGCGCCATGGTCCCGGCCACGGGAATTTGATATAACTTGCCGGCCAAGACACAGGAAGTGCCGCTGGAGCCTGCGATATAAGAGGCGCGCGCTACTTTTATCCCGGCCTGCGCTCCGTGCGTGCGGCGCAGGGCGAAATCAAAGACTCTTCTCCCCTGGGCAGCCAAAACTACGCGGCTGGCCTTGCTGGCAATCATACTCTCTAAATTTATGCTATTGAGCAGGAAGCTCTCGATAATCTGGGCCTCAATAATAGAGCCGGTAACGCGGAGCACCGCCTCTTCAGCAAAAAATACTGTGCCCTCGGGCATGGCCCAGAGATCGCCCCTGAATTTAAACCTGCTTAAAAATTTTAAAAAATCTCCGGAGAAAAGTTTCTGTCTCCTTAAATAACTGATGTCGTTGGAAGAAAATCTTAAATTCCTGATATAATCTAAGATGCCTTCCAGGCCGCAGGCCAGCAGATACGCGCGGTTGGTTGGTAATTCCCGAACAAAGAGATCAAAAGTAGCGCGGGTATTCTTCTTGTAGATAAAATATACCTGGGCCATGGTTAATTCGTATAAATCTAGTAAAAGCGCATTAGCCATCTTAGCGTTCTCGCGAAATGAGTTCCTGGTATTGCTGGGGGAAGGCATTATCTTTAAACAGGACTGAGCCCTTTTTGCCAATCAGTACATACGTCGGTATGCCTACCAGGCCGTAGGCCTCGGCCACCCGGGTATCTGTATCCAAAAGCACGCGAAAGGTGAGATTATGGCTCTGCATAAAGATATTCACCTTTTCCGCAGCCTCCCTGACATCTACCGCCAAAAATACCAGCCCATCTTTGGCTAATTCCCTATATTTCTGATTCATCCTGGCCAATTCCTGCCGGCAATAAGGACACCAGGTGGCCCAAAACAAGAGTAAGACCGGATGTCTTCCCTGATAACTGCTTAAGGCCACGCTATTCTGGCTTAAATCTTGCAGCCGAAAATCCGGCGCCGGGTCTCGCCGGACCGGGGCCTCTTCTTTTTTCTCCGGCGAGCAGCCGAGAAACAAGAAAGAAATCGCTACTAGCGCACAGAATATCTTTAGGGTATTCCGCATTTTAGAATCTCCGTGTACCCAGGTAAATAAAATATGTTCCCATGACTATCAGGATAAAGGCTGCCGTCCTCTTCACGTAGAGCATCCATTTACCTGCCTGGGGTAAACTCAAGACCAGACCGCTGAAAGTCCCGACGAGAATCAAGACCAGGCCCATGCCGTAAGCAAAGGTCAACAATAAAGTCATACCATAAATTATGTTCTTTTTGGTCACCAAATACGTCAGGATTGCGCCCAATACCGGGGTAAGGCAAGGCCCGATAATTAGCCCCGAGGCCAGACCCAGCAAAAAGGTAGAGAAATAATCTCCCTTCTTCACTCGGGGCAACTTTATAAATTGTAGCCGCAGGTGAAAGACATCCAAGAGGGATACCCCGAATAAAATAACGATGATACCGACTAAAAAATAGGTTAGGGGACTAGAACTGATACTCCCGAAGAGTTTTCCAGTCAAAGAGGCAAACAGCCCTAAACAGGAATAGGTAACGGCGATTCCGCTGACGTAAATAAAACTTAAGGCAAATCCTTTTATCCGCGACTCGGCGGAATGGGCGCCGATAAAGCCCGCAGTAATGGGAATCAGAGGATAGACGCAGGGAGTAAAAGAAACCAATACCCCGCCTAAAAATGCCCAGAGATAATCCAGGGGGTTACCCGAGAGCGTCATCAATCCAATCCAGATAAGGTTTATGCCCGCCGATGATGGGGAGCGCGATAATTTCAGGGACCTGGTAACTATGCCGCGATTTCACTAATTTTATAATCCTGGCTAATTTAGGCCGACGGGATTTTACCAACAATAACACTTCCTTGGCCCGCTGGACTTTCTTTTCCCAGAAAAATACCGAGTCTATCTTCTCCACGATATTTACGCAGGCAGCCAATTTCTGTCGGATGAGAAAAGCGGCGATCTCTTGGGCCTCTTTTTTCTGGGCGCAGGTGACCAAAATGAGAATATACATTTTTATCCAGAAATTTTTTTCACCAATTTTGCGAAACGCGCACCTCTTCTTAGACATTCTTTGCTGGCGCGCGCATCTGGTGCTCCGATGGCTACCGGGCCGTAATGGTCGCCTTGGGGATCACCTTGGATAATCATACCATGAATGAGCATAGCGTTCAAGATGTCTAAAATCGTAGTCTCATTGCCTCCGGCGATATTGGCGCTGGAGGAAAATGCCGCGCCTATTTTACCGTCTAATTTGCCGTGGAATTTTACTGTCTCATCCAAAAGTTTTTTAATTTCTCCGGCCATTGAGCCGTAATAGGTGGGCGAGCCAATGACCAGACCGTCGCATTTGAGCAATTCCTCGGGTTTAACCTGCCGGACATCTCTTACCGTCACCTCCAGGCCTTCTTTTTCTATTGCTCCCGCGATACTCTCGGCCATCTTTTTAGTGTTGCCGCTACGCGAATAATAGATCACCATCACCTTAGCCATAACTACTTGCCTCCTTCATTTATCTTGGCGGATTTTATCCTGCCGAATTGCGCGCAGGTATCAAAAACTATCTTGGGGTCTTGGGTCCGGGCGCAAACCTTAAATTCGCCTTCGCTAGATATAGAGACCTCAATTTTCTCCGCGCACTCCGCCAGAGACTTACTGATCTCCTGCGCCGAGACGCCCTGGGCAGCGAGGATAAACTCTAAAGCGTATTTATTCCCGTTCATGATTTCAGCATCGCTACCGAGATCATCCTGCCGCAATCCTTACCTTCCCGACGGAAGGAAAAGAATTTATGCTTCTGGCAGGAGGTGCAGGCTGCGCAATCCAACAGATTCTCCTCTTTCGCCCCTGCCTCCAGGACCTGCCTTTTATTTACCGCTACTAAATCCAAATAGAAACGGCCGCTGCGTTGACTGACCTCTTTCGGGAAGATATCTTTAAAATTCTCTGCCACCATATAACAACACTGCTTTATGGACGGACCAAAGACCACGGACAAAGCCTCTGGCCGGGTATGAAATCTTGCCTGCATAAACTTAATTACGTGGCTGGAGATATTCTCCTGGCTACTGCGCCAGCCAGCATGTACCAGCCCGATCGCCGGAGTTTCAGGATCATACAAAAATAGAGATAGACAATCCGCGGTAAATACGGCTAAGGGCAGGTTCTTGCGGTCGGTTACCAAGGCATCCGTAGCATCAATAGCCGTAGCATCAGATAACGCGCCCTTACCTATATCTTGCTCTGTAACATATTGTATGTGGCTGGAGTGGACCTGCCTAGCGCAGACTAAATTGCGATAATCAATACCTAATCTGCTGAGGAAATTTTTCCGGCTCTCCAGGGAATCTTCTGTCCGGCCGTATCTTAAAGACATATTCCCGTCCCGGCGGCGGCTAAAGGCAAAAATAATTCCAGGAGAAATAAATTTTTGGCTTTCCTTGAGAATCGCTGTGTGTAACATCTTAGGCAATCTCTACGGTTTTATGGCGTGATTTTAACCCTTGAATAATCTTCACCTGATATTTCTTTACTTTAAAATGCGCGCTTAATAAATCTATGAGTTGTTCGTTGGCCAGGCCATCTTCAGCTGGCTTAGTCAGATAAACTTTCAGGCGGCCGTTTTCTTCTTTGATGAGATTCCTACTGGCGCGGGGCACGACGCGGACGTCTACAATCATCAGGCAGTTACTTTGCCTCTATCTGTTTATGGTCCTGGATATTATTCAGCCGGTCGGAAAAGCGGTCCAATCTTTTCTGGCTGTCTTGGTATTTGCTACCTGCCTCGGATAGGTGTCGACCGAGGACGTCGAAATCGTCTTTAAATTTAGCCATCTCCAGATTCAGGGCACTCAGGCCTTTTAAGATCACCTTGGCGTTTTCTTCAATTTTCAACCCCTTCAGCCCCAGGCAGATGACCTGTAGGTACGCGTAAAAAGTGTTGGGAGAAACCGGGATGACTTTTTTGGACATACTGTAGGAAAAAATGTCCTCTTTGATGATGACCTCGTAATAGACATTTTCCGCCGGGATATACATCAGGGCAAAATCATAGGTATTTTCCGCCGGCAGGATATATTTACCAGCAATCTCATCCACGCGGTTTTTCACATCCTGGAGGAATTTCTTGCGGAAACCGTTCTTTAAGGCCTCATCCTGTGTATCCAGCATCTTCTGGAAATTCTCCAGACTGAACTTGGCATCCACCGGCACCAGGCGCTCGCCTAAGTGGATGACTGCATCCACGGCATCCGCAGACTGGAAGCGGTGCTGCATTTCGTAATGGCCTTTGGGCAGGACCTGGGATAATAAATTCTCCAGAAGCGTTTCTCCCATCTGGCCGCGGAATTTGGGCGCGCGCAAGAGTTCCTGCAAACTCGAGATATCTTTACTGATTTCATAGATCTGGCGGTTGGTCTCCTCTAACCTTCCCAGTTGCTCCTCTACATTGCCGAAGACATGAGTGGCGCTGCCTAAGTTTTGCCCGATGATAATATTGGCCTCTTGCAGGGTTTGCGTCATCTGGTTGAGGCGTTCATTGACTTGAGATGAAATCTTCAGGACAATAACCAGGGTAATTGCCGAAATAAAGATAAAGAGAATTCCGATCAGCCAAAGCATATTTTAATTATACCACTTGCTGCCTAAAGCAGATAATCATTTTTTATCCTTTTGACGCTCTTAAAGATGTTGGTGCGGATATCCGGGCAGGTCTTTTCTAAATCTTTGATGATCTGGGTAATCTTGGTGCGGTGGGAAGTAAAGGAATTTGGGCAGGAGCATTTTTCATGCGGAAAGCCGGCCTCTCTGGCAAATTTGACAATCATTGCTTCTTCTACGTAAGCCAGGGGCCGGATGAGCACAATTTTACCTTTAAATAGTTCCTGCCTCGGCGCCATGGCCGAAATTTCTCCGTGGAAAAATAAATTCAATAAAATCGTTTCAATAATATCGTCTTTGTGATGGCCGAGCGCCACCTTGGTGCAGCCAAAGCGGTCTGCGGCCTCAAAGAGCGCCTTCCTACGGTTCCACGAGCACCAGAAACAAGAGATATCCTTGCGCGTCTTGCCGTTTAATATATCCACTTTTTCAATATGGTAGTTGATGCCTTGAGACTGGAAATATTCGGCTAAAATCTTAGGGTGCATGCAGGGATAACCTAAGTCAATATGCACAGCCAGGACTTCGTATTTTATAGGCACAAACCTGCGCCGGTCATTTAAGACGCGCAAGAGCGTCAGGCTATCCTTGCCGCCAGATACCGCCACCGCAATTTTATCGCCATCAGCGAGCATCTGGTAATCCATAATCGCTTTGCCGACGCGCTTAGAAATATAAAATTCCGTGCCTTGTATTATGGACATGACTACGTTATGTTTTCTCTTCGTCCCGTAAGGGGACTATATGAACCTTTAGGAATTTCTCTATATATTTTATTACTTCTGTCTTGGCGGAAGGAAGACTATCGGCTACCCACATCGCAAAATTATATAATGTCTTTGTATCTACGCTTAACCACTTCTTTTTTTCGTATAATGCATAAAATAATGTCGTCATGGCTACCCTTTTATTACCATTTTGGAAGGGGTGGTTTTTGTTCATTAAGTAAAATAATATACTTGCCTTTGAAATAAAATCTGGATACAACTCCTTGCCGTCAAAAGTTTGAAAAGGGGTTTCTAGGCAACTCTCTAGAATATTCGGGAATCTGGTAGCAAAAGCGGGTATTGGTTCGTCAAAAGACAATCGCTTTTGCGCTATATAAAAAGCGATTTCCTCTACTTCCTGCACCGTAATTCGCTTCATTACTCTGACCCTAGCCTTCTTAAGACTTCTCCGTATTCGCTGATTGTCTTATCTACTACTTTATGAACCCTCTTTTTCTCTTCTTCGGCTAAAGGAGATCCCTTGATTTTTCTGATTCTCTGCAGGACATAGTCTCTGGGAATAGCAAAAACCTTGCCAATCCGCATGGCTTCTATCTCGCCCTTTTTTACTTTCTTATAGACAGCTATTCTGCTTATCTTCAAGATTTTGGCTACTTGGGCGATTGAAAGATAGGCACTTTTTTCCATTTTTTACTCCTTTTATTAATGCATATAACCCGTTTTGCTATAGTGAGTTATACTATCAATTAACATATGTTAACTTACTTTATCGTTAGTTAACCGATGTTAACCTAATAAAAATATAGCATATTTATGAGGGAAATCAAGAAGAATCTTTCTTGGGGATATAAAATTCCGTGCCTTGTATTACGTCCATCTTAATCGGTTTTAGCGGGTCCTACACGCTTAGATTTTAGCGGGGCCTGTCTTGGGTAAATTCTTGCAGCACCGCTCCATTTTCCCCACCGTAGAAAATGTCACTTGAATTTTGTGCTCGCTCGCCTTAGCTATCTTAAGAAAGCCGGGCACCTTGGCCGCTCGCACAAAATACATGCTGCTCGAAAACACCCAAGCCACCCGCTAAAAATCGAAACGTCCCCTACTATATTTTTCAAAAATCATAACCGGACGCTATTTTACACATTTGTTGTAACTTTTTTAATGCGATCTTTAATTGCCAACTCGTACTCTGCGAATTAACTTCTATAACTTTAATTAGATCGTCTTTCAAGTAATGTGAAATTTTATAAAAATTAAAATCGCCAGTAAAAGGGGCATTGTGGTCTTCCAATCCTCTTATATCATGTAAATGTATTCCAAGCATATGGTTTGAAAATTCTTCCAAGAAAGCCAAATGAGGCATAATCCCCAACCTCTCATTCACCTCTGCGTGTCCTACATCATGCCAGTAAAAAAGTCTCTCATTGTTAAAAAGTTTTAGGAAATGCCTGATTTCATAAAGACTAGGTATTTCCTCAGGATAATATCGTGTTTCGAGGCCAATATTTACCTTTGCTTTCTGAGCATATGGTAAAATTTCCTTAAAACTTTCAGTCACAGCTTCCAGATGCCTTTCCTTTTCCCGCTCTCTTTTCTCTAGAAGTCGCTGTTTTAAACGTAAATACTCCTTGAAATTAATCTTATCAGTTATAAGTGACTGGAGAATAATGTGACCGTAATTTTTCTGAAGTTCAACGGTGCCACCATGAATTACTATTGCTTTTACCGAAAGTCTCTGCGCTGTATCTATAGTTCGCTTTGTATACTTTACGGCTTTCCTGCGTTCTTTTTCATCCAGAGACGATAGACGGTAGTAATCAGAGCTCCCTCTTTTGACTTGCGGCTGAGGTGGAAGTGGGCAAAAATTATGAATACTTACTACCTTAATCTTTAGAATATCTACCAACCTAATAATATCTTCAACTCTCTGCTCAGAAAAATGGTGGCCTATCTCGATAGCATTAAAACCAAGATCCTTTATTGCTCTAAGCATCTTTTTTATATCGGGCTGAGTTTGAAAATTCCAAGAAGTTGATAAAGCGAACATGGGTATCTTAAAGCTCTTTTTTTAGAAATCTACGTGTAAATTCCAAACGAAGTTCGCAAATTCCTTCAAATTCCTTCAAATTCCTGACGCTTTCCGCAAATTCCTGACGCTTTCCGTTCTAATCGAGAAACTGTACCTACTTAAGATGAATAGTGTACCCTTGTGTAGCGGGTGACTGCCAAGCCGAGTCCCCTTTTCGCGCGCAGCCGCGAAGACGGCGAGCACGAAAAGGGTGGCTTGACAGGCAGGACCCGCTAAGTGAGTTCCGTGCGCGAGCAAATGCCCAGAGCAAAATATAGTTTCATCTGATAAATATCAGCCCGATTATTTTATTCGCCCAGAAGAGAGAGATCAGTGCGGCTATGGCCAGGAAGGGGCCGTAGGGGATGGTGTGGTCTTTTTTCACGACGAGGTTGACGATGCCGACTACTGCGCCTAAGAAAGGGGCGATAAAGAAGGTCAGAAGCGCCCGCTGCCAGCCAATAAACGCACCGATCATAGCCAGCAACTTCACGTCTCCTCCGCCCATAGACTCGGTCTCGCCCTGGATGGGAGGTTTCTTTAACAGTTTGAAATAAATCCAGTCAAATAATTTTCCGGTCAGATAAATAATTGCCCCGCCGATAATGATACCTAAAAGGGAATTGACCAGGGGCCGGAAATTAAAACTAAAAGGATGCAAACTAAACCCCCGGATGGAATTCAGGATAAAGCCCAAAACTATGCCGCCTAGAGAAACCTCATCCGGAATAATGCGGTGTTTGATATCTACGAATGCCGAGATGATCAAGAGGCAGGCCAAGACCACATAGACAAAAAAGTTATAGGTCACGTTATAGTAGTTGAAAAGAAGAAGGAACATTAGGGCAGTCAAAAATTCCACTAAGGGATAGCGCCAGGATATCCCTTTATGGCAGAAACGGCATTTGCCGCCTAAAAGGAGAAAACTGAGAAAAGGGATATTGTCGTACCAGGGGATGCGCTTTTCGCACTTCGGACAATGGGAACTCGGCCAGACCACGGATTTACCCAACGGCATCCTGTGGATACACACGTTTAGGAAACTCCCGATGAGCGAACCGAAAATAAAGGCGGTGATTTTCCCGATCATATTTTCACTCCTTCTTTTAGGGCCTGGCGCATTACTTCTATTGGCGCGCTTTGGCCGGTCCAGATTTCAAAGGCCAGTACCCCCTGATATAAAAGCATGCCTAGACCGTTAGAAATTCTTGCGCCTTTTTCTTTGGCGGATTTTAATAATTTTGTCTCTTTGGGATTATAAATTAAATCATAGACAAGCAGATCGGATTTTAGCAAATTTCCGTCGACCAAAACAGGGTCGCTCTCTTTCATGCCCACGGGCGTGGCATTCACTAATAAATCTGCATCTGGTATATGCAGTTCCTCTATAGAGCCGGCTGATTTGATCTCGCTACCTTCGGAATTTCCCTTAAGATGAGCCACGAGGGCCGAGAGTTTAGTTTTGTCAATATCGTAAATTGAAATTGACTTGGGTCTTCCTTGAGCAAGATAAAGCGAAACCGCGCGAGATGCCCCGCCTGCGCCGAGGATAGCGATGTTTTTATTTTCGGGGTTAAATTTTAAATCTTCAGTGAGGTGTTTTAAGAAACCCGCGCCGTCGGTATTAAAACCTGCCAACCTATTAGCGGATACCTTAAGCGTATTCACCGCGCCGATTAATTCTGCCTCTGGGGAGACGGTGTTTAAAAAAGGGATGACCTTTTCCTTATAGGGCACGGTGATATTTAATCCGCAGATATCGTTTTGGGATAAGGCAGTAATAAAATCCTTTAAATCTTGCGGCCTCTTTTCAAAAATTTTATATTCCGCGTTTATTTTCAGGTAAGCAAATGCGGCGTTGTGCATCAAAGGCGATAGGCTATGCTGGCAGGGAAATCCTAAAATACCATAGATCCTTTTGGCGGAATCTCTCTCCATTAGTTAGAGGTAAGTCCTTCTATTTTGTTCAGGGCGTTGATATACGCCCTGATCGAGGCCTCCACAATATCAGTGCTGGAGCCGCGGGCAGTCACGACCTTACCCTTGGCCTTCAACTTCAAGCTCACCTCACCCAGCGCGTCTTTGCCTTTGGTCACGGCCTCGATGCGGTAATCCTGAAGTTCGCCTTTGATGCCGGTGATTTTATCAATGGCCTTGAAGCAGGCATCTACCGGCCCGTCGCCAGAGGATTCAGCCGAGAGTAGTTTATGCTTATATTTTAAGGCCACCTCGGCAGTCGGAGTAATCCGGGTGCCGGAGTTGATCAGGAAACTCTGGAATTGCCAGATCGGCTTTACCAACTTAACCTCATCTTCCACGATAGAAATTAAGTCGTCGTCAAAGATGTTTTTCTTTTTATCGGCCAGGGCCTTGAAGCGCTCGCTGACTTTATCAATTTGCTCCGGGGTCAGATTAAACCCGAGTTCTTTTAATCTCTCATTCAAGGCATGCCTTCCCGAGTGTTTCCCCAGGACAATGCCTGTGCCGGTAAAACCTACGTCTTCGGGCTTGATAATCTCGTAGGTAGAGCGTTCTTTTAAAACCCCGTCCTGATGGATGCCGGACTCATGCCTGAAGGCATTACCTCCGACAATGGCCTTATTCGGCGCCACCACAAAGCCAGTGAGTTTACTTACCAGGCGCGAAAGTTTATAAATCTGGTTGGTCTTGATCTGGGTTTCTAGATCGGCAAAGATATCTCTGCGCGTCTTCACCGCCATGACTATCTCTTCCATAGAGGCGTTTCCCGCGCGCTCGCCGATGCCGTTAATGGTACATTCTACCTGGCGGGCTCCGTTTTTAACTGCCTCCAGGGAATTGGCTACCGCCAGCCCCAGGTCATTATGGCAATGCACGGAGATTATTGCTTTATCAATATTCACAACATTCTCTTTGATCGCCCGGATTAAACTGCCGTATTCTTCTGGCTCACTATAACCTACGGTATCCGGAATATTCACCGTGGTTGCTCCGGCATTAATCACTGCCTCAACTACCTTAAAGAGGAATTCCCTTTCTGTGCGCGAGGCGTCTTCCGGAGAAAATTCTATATCCTCACAGAATTTTTTGGCATAGGTGGTGCTTTCTATGGCCAGGCGCAGAATTTCGTCTTCGGCTTTCTGTAATTTATACTGCATATGGATTTTGGAGGTAGCCAGGAAGACATGGATGCGCGGCCTCTTGGCGGACTTTACTGCCTCTGCCGTAGCATCAATATCATTCTTAATCGCGCGCGCCAGGCCGCAGATTACCGGACCCTTGATGGCTTTGGCGATCTGTTTTACGGATGCCAGTTCGCCTTTGCTGGCAATGGGAAACCCGGCCTCAATGATATCTACGCCCAAATCTGCCAAGGCATGGGCGATTTCCATTTTCTCCGCCGGATTCAGACTCGCCCCCGGCGCCTGCTCCCCGTCTCTTAAAGTGGTATCAAAAATTATTATCTTTTCCATTTTAACTAACGACTAATGACCAACGACTAACGACTACTTCTTCATCCAGGGCATCATTTCGCGCAACTGCTGCCCGACCTTCTCAATAGGATGCTCATCGCCTGACTTTAGCAGACTATTAAAATTCGGCCTGCCCTCTTCATTCTCCTTAATCCATTCGCGGGCAAACCTGCCGCTCTTTATATCTTTCAGCAGTTTCTTCATGGTCTTGCGTGTTTTTTCCGTGACAATCATCGGCCCGCGGGTCAGATCGCCGTAACAGGCGGTATTGGAAACGCGGCGGCGCATCCCGGAGATTCCGGTTTCCTGAATTAAGTCCGTGATTAATTTTAATTCGTGCAGGACTTCAAAATAGGCGATCTCCGGCTGATAACCCGCCTCTACCAGAGTATCAAAACCCGCCTTGATTAATTCCGTCACTCCGCCGCAGAGCACGGCCTGCTCGCCAAAAAGGTCGGTTTCCGTCTCTTCCTCAAAAGTGGTCTCAATGACGCCTGCGCGGGTGGCGCCGATGGCCTTGGCATAGGCCAGAGCCAATTGTTTTGCCTCGCCACTGGCGTCCTGATAAACTGCTACTAAACTCGGCACGCCTTTTCCTTCTTCAAACATCCGGCGCACCAAAGCCCCCGGACCTTTGGGCGCAATCATAAATACGTCCAGGCTCTTAGGCGGTTTAATCTGTTTAAACCGGATATTAAAACCGTGCGAAAAACAGAGCGCCTTACCCTTTTTTAGATTCGGCTTGATGCTCTCATTGTAAACTTTTGCCTGCACATGATCCTGGGTCAAAATCTGGATAATGTCTGCGGCCTTGGCTGCCTCATCTGCCGAGACCGGGACAAAGCCGTCGGTCTTGGCCTGCTGGAAATTAGGCGTGCCTTCCAATTCCGAAACTACCACGCGTAGACCTGAATCGCGCAGGCACAAGGCCTGTCCGCGGCCCTGGATACCGTAACCGATAATCGCGATGGTCTTGTCCTTTAATAAACTCAAATCCGCATCCTGGTCATAATAAATCTTTGCCATAATCCCTCCTTAGTAGGCCATGGCTATACGGCCGGTTTTGATTAATTCTTTAATCCCGAAGCGGCTTAATTCCTCCAATAAATTTTTTATCTGGGCCTGATCGCCGACTGCCTCCACGATAGCAGCATCGCCTTTATGCTGAATTATTTTACCGATATATTTATTCAGGATGCTCTCCAGTTTCGACTTGTCTTTAGCGGAACAGTTGACTTTCACTAAAACCAGTTCGCGGTCCACGTGTTCCTTCTTGGTAAAGTCCGTAACCGTGATTACATCAATAAGTTTGTTGAGTTGTTTCTTAATCTGTTCTAATATCCGTTCATCCTCTACCTCCACCACGATGGTCATGTAAGAAATCGTGGGGTCCATGGTCTCGGAAACCGCCAGAGACGCGATATTATAACCCCGGGCGCTAAATAATCCGGCGATGCGTGCGAGTCCCCCGAAC
>CAZKSS010000001.1:14057-55083 GCA_964555545.1 uncultured Planctomycetales bacterium | reverse complement strand
TCATGTTAACCTTTTTGGTATAATTAGTTTGGGAAAACCAAAAACCAGAAAGGAGGAACAAACATGACCCCGCAAGGACTAAAATCCTTAAGCGGGGTTTTTATTTTGGAGGCGACTGGAGAGGTTAGACTGCGCCTGCCTTGGTTACGTTGGTCGCTTGTTCTCCCTTAGGGCCCTGCGTAATCTCAAACTCTACCTCATCGCCCTCTTGCAGGCTCTTGTAGCCATCACCTTTGATCGCGCTGTAATGCACAAACACGTCTTTACCCGTATCAGCAGTGATAAAACCATAACCCTTTTGATTGCTAAACCACTTTACTTTACCCCTTGCCATTTCTTACTCTTTCACCCCCTTCACCAATAAAAAAACCGTAGAGCACAATAGTAATTTCCTTGCTTTACGGTTTTTCTTGTTGACTGACAATATCCTTACTCCTTGACTTGCTTCACAACTAAAAGAAGTATACCAGGCTTTTTTATTTTGTCAATCTATTTTTTGTATGCTATAATTACCCGAATGTGACGCCGGCGTAGCTCAGTTGGTAGAGCAGCGCTTTCGTAAAGCGCGGGTCGAGGGTCCAAGTCCCCCCGCCGGCTTTGAGTATGTCTAAATTTACCGAAGTCTTAAAAAACCGTAATTTCTTCCTGCTCTGGTTGGGCCAGATTATCTCTCAGCTGGGTGATCGGCTGGACCAGATGGCCTTGATCGCTTTTGTCTACCTACGCGCTCCGGGCTCCACCTTAGAAATCGCCAAGATCCTTTCCTTTACCATCATCCCTGTCTTTATCATCGGGCCTTTGGCCGGGGTCTATGTGGACAGGTGGGACCGGCGCCGCACTATGTATACCTGCGATTTTTTAAGGTCGGCCCTGGTCTTGATGATACCGCTCTTTTTGTTTTATACCAGATACCTTACGCCCGTATACCTGATCATCTTCGTGGTTTTCTCCATCGGAAGGTTTTTTGTCCCGGCAAAATTATCCATCATTCCAGACCTGGTGGATAAAGAAGACCTCTTAATGGCTAATTCCCTGGTGAATACGACCGGCATGATTGCCGCGATTTTAGGGTTTGGCATCAGCGGGGTAGTGGTAGAGTGGTTGGGCGCAAAAAGCGGGTTTTATCTGGATGCCTTGAGTTTTCTCATCTCCGGGACGCTGATATTTTTGATTATCAGAAAGACCAGCGTCTCGATGAATTTAGGCAAGGTCAGCCGGGAGATAGTGGAGGTCATCCGGAAATCCGTATTTCAGGAGATTAAAGAAGGCATTCTCTATTTCATCCGCACCAAAGGAGTCAGGTTTAGCGCAGGCGTCATCTTTATTTTATGGTCGGCATTAGGCGCGGTCTATGTGGTTTTGATTGTCTTTGTGCAGAAGACGCTGCATTCGGCAACCAAGGACTTAGGGCTCTTGATTATGTTTTTGGGGATTGGCCTATTTTTGGGTTCGCTCCTCTATGGCAAGTTCGGCCAACGGCTCTCGCATTATAAAATTATCTTTTCTTCTCTGATTTTAAGCGGCCTGATACTGGTTATTTTTGCCCTGACTATACAGCGTTACCCTTATTTTTTTGCGGCAGCGGCCTTGTCTTTGCTGCTGGGTATTTTGGTCGCCCCGATTATGATTGCCTCCAATACCATCATCCATAATGTGAGCGATAACGAAATGATGGGCAAGATCTTCAGTTCCATGGAGATAGTCATGCATTTAGGGTTTTTATTGTTTATGTTCATCAGCAGCCTACTTGCGGAAAAGTTTTCGCACCTCTATATCCTGGTAGCCGTCGGTATTTTGATTATCCTGGTGGGGATCGTCAATTTTATTTGGCAGAGAAAGATTCCATGGTTGAATTAGAAGAACATAAACAAGATACACAAGACAAAGCCATAGAAAGAGCGCCTTTGCCGGCGCGCGTATACATTCCTTTAAGCCAGCACGTGGGCAAGGTCTGTCAACCGCTGGTGAAAGTAGGAGACACCGTGTTTCTCGGCCAAAAAATTGCCGCTATTGAGGCGCATGTCTCTGCCCCCATCCACTCGTCGGTTTCAGGCAGGGTTTGCGCTATCCAGGAATGGCCGCATCCTGTCCTCGGCCGCTGTAAGACAATAATAATTGAGAATGACGGGCAGGACAGGGTTCAGGGTTCAGGGTTCAGGGTTCAGCCGGAGATAGACAAGTTAGATGCTGAACAGATCCGCAATCTCGTCTTTGAGGCAGGGATTGTCGGCCTGGGCGGGGCGAGTTTTCCTACCCACATCAAACTTAATCCCCCTCAGCCAGTAGATACTTTGATTGTCAATGGCGCGGAGTGCGAACCCTTTTTGACCGGCGACGCGCGGCTGATGGTAGAAAGAACAGAGGAGATCTGCCAAGGGATGGAATTGGCGGTTAGGTGTTTAGGGGCGAAGAATGTATTTATCGCTATCGAAGATAATAAGCCCGAAGCCATAGAGAAATTCAGCGTTCAGCGTTCAGCGTTCAGCGTTTGGGTTTTAAAAAGCGCTTATCCGCAGGGAGGAGAAAAACAGCTGATAAAGAATATTTTAGGCAAGGAAGTTCCGCAGGGGAAACTTCCCTTTGACATCGGCGTGGTGGTGCAGAATGTATCCACGCTATATGCTATTTACGAAGCCGTTTATAAAAATAAACCTTTATATGAACGCGTAGTGACGGTAACGGGTAGTTGCCTAAATAATCCCAAGAATATTTTAGTGCGTCTTGGTACGCCCATAAAGGAATTAATGGATTTCTGCGGTCTAAAGGAAGATCCGGCTAAAATTATTATCGGGGGGCCGATGATGGGCATTGCCCAATTTACAGAAGAGGTCCCGGTAATCAAGTCTACGACCGGGGTAGTATTGTTCAATAAAAAAGAAGCCAGGATGCTGGAAGAGGAATTCTGTATCCGTTGCGGCGCCTGCGTCAGGGAATGCCCGGTGAGCCTGATGCCCTGCCTGATAAACTTGGCTGCGGAGAAGGAATTATGGCAGCAGGCCGCAGGCTACGGCGCAGCCGATTGTATTGAATGCGGGCTCTGCAACTATGTCTGTCCGGCAAAACGCAGGTTAGTGCAGTCCATAAAAAGGGCAAAATTAGAGGTGGCAAGATGACCAAAGGAGTTGAGGGATGAAAGAAATGCTACGCTACGGTTTTATCTTGTCCCTAATCTGTATTGTGGCCGCCGGCCTCTTGGCAGGAGTGAATGTCCTGACCAGGAGCAAGATTCTCGCCCAGACGCAGGCCGAGGAAGAGGCCAGCCTCCAAGAGGTTATGCCTGAGGCAACGCATTTTCTAGCGGTAAAATCCGGCGAGGAAGTGCTTTATTATAAGGCCTATGACCAGACGGGAAAATTAATCGGCGCGGCCTTTAAGGCCCAGGGCAAAGGTTATTCCAGCACTATTGAAACGATGGTCGGCATGCTTAAAGACGGGACAATTACCGTCATCAAAATATTATCCCAGAATGAAACGCCGGGATTAGGGGCTCGCGTTGCCGAATCCAGTTTTACCGGACAATTCAGGAATAAAAAAGATTTAGGTGGCGTACAGGCAATTACCGGCGCAACCATTTCCTCAAAGGCAGTAATCGACTCGGTAAAAAAGAAAAGCGCAGAGGTAAAGGCAAGGCTGGAAAATGAAAAATAGACTCATTGTTGCGACATCCCCACACCTACATAAAGACGAATCTGTGGCGGGAATTATGTGGTTAGTGGTTTTAAGCCTCATCCCTGCAGGCGCCGCTGGCGTAATTATTTTCGGCCTGGAGGCGCTGAAAGTAATTATCTTAGGGATTATCTCTGCAGTAATTACAGAAGGGGTTTTACAACTATGCACCAAAAGGAAAATCACCATCTGGGACGGCAGCGCCTGCCTCAGCGGGCTGTTGTTGGCTTACAATCTTCCGCCGCAGGTGCCATTCTGGTTGCCGATAGTGGGTTCCTTTTTTGCCATTGCCATCGCGAAACAGGCTTTCGGAGGGTTAGGCCAGAATATCTTCAACCCCGCACTAGCCGGCCGGGTATTCTTGATGGCCTCCTGGCCAAAGTATATGACGGCCTTTACCCAGCCCTTGCACGCAAGGGCTGGGTATGACGCGGTTACCTCGGCTACGCCCTTGGCCTTAATCAAAGAGGGCAGGGCTTTAGAGCATATCTCTTATCTGGATTTATTTTTGGGCAAGAGAGGCGGCTCTATCGGCGAGGTCTGCATCTTGGCTTTGCTTTTGGGCGCATTATTTTTATTCTGGAGAGGTTATCTCTCCTGGCATATCCCGATAACTTATGTCGCTACTACAGGTATATTTACCTATATCTTCGCGGGCAAGACTCTCTTTAGCGGAGACTGGTTATTGCATATTTTATCCGGCGGACTCATCCTGGGCGCTTTTTTTATGGCCACGGATTACGTCACTTCTCCGCTGACCCGCAAAGGCCAGGTGATCTTCGGCATCGGATGCGGCCTCCTGACCGCAGTGATCCGGCTTTGGGGCGGATATCCCGAGGGAGCTTCTTATGCAATTTTAATGATGAATGCCGCTACCCCGATCATTGACCGCTATACGAAAAATAGGATTTACGGAACGAGATGACCCATTCGACAAAATACGCTTTAGGGTCATCCTGAGCGAGCAAGGCGAGTCGAAGGATGAAGAAATTAATCCATGAGTTCTTAAAGGGTATCATCAAAGAAAACCCGACCTTTGTCCTGGCCTTGGGCTTATGCCCGACGCTGGCAGTATCTGTTTCCGTGATTAACGGTATAGGCATGGGCGTGGCGGCTACTTTTGTGCTCTTGGGCTCTAATATCATCATCGCGTTGATTAAAAATATTGTTCCGGAGAGAATCCGTATCCCCTGTTTTATCGTGGTCATCGCTACCTTTGTTACGATTACGGAGATGGTGATGAAGGCATATAGTCCGGCCTTAGACCGGGCCTTAGGCATCTATGTCCCCCTGATTGTAGTCAATTGCATTGTCTTGGGCCGCGCCGAGGCCTATGCCTCCAAAAATACTTTAGTGAATTCTTTATTTGACGCCTTAGGGATGGGAGCGGGTTTTACACTGGCCTTAGTTCTTATTTCCGGCATCAGAGAATTCTTGGGCGCAGGCAAACTCTTAGGCCATAGTCTCACTAAAGGGTTTGACCCTGCCTTCGCCCTTGGCATGCCCGCAGGCGCGCTTTTGGTCATCGGCTTATTACTAGGATTTTTTAATACCCTCAAGGTGAAAAAAGAATGAACCTCGCAGAGTTCCTGACGATATTTATCAGTGCGGTTTTTCTCTACAACGTCATCCTTTCCCGTTTTCTGGGCCTGTGTTCTTTCATCGCCATTTCTAAGGAGACAAAACCGGCGCTGGCCATGAGTCTGGCAGTGTGTTTCGTGATTACCATGTCTTCGGTGATCACCTGGTTCATCTACAGATTCCTGCTCATTCCTTTTCACCTGACGTATCTACGCACCATCTCCTTCATTTTAGTCATTGCCACCTTCGTGCAGTTCGTAGAGATGGTTATCAGGAAGACTAGCCCGGCGATGTATCGCTTCTTCGGCATCTATCTGCCTTTGATTACGGTAAACTGCGCAGTCCTGGGCGTAGCGGTCTTAAACATAGATATGTTTTTTGTGCAGGGCAGGGCCGTGCCCGGAAGTTTCTGGTATTCGGCGTTTCAGGGGATATGCGTAGGCTTAGGTTATACCCTGGCCATGCTTTTGATGTCGGGGATCAGGGAACGGCTGGACTTCTGCGCTGTGCCTCGGAGCATGAAAGATTTTCCCCTGGCCTTTATTATCGCTGCGCTGATGAGTTTGAGTTTTTTGGGGTTCAACGGATTCAGGTTCTAAATGGAGATCTTCATACCCATTTTAACTTTGGGGGTTTTGGGAGCCATCTTCGGCGTGGGGCTGGCCATCGCCTCTAAGAAATTTGCCGTGCAGGTTGACCCGCGTTTAGAAAAAATCCACGGGCTTTTACCCGGCTCAAACTGCGGCGCCTGCGGCGGGGCAGGGTGCTTTGGCTTTGCCGAGAGCGTCTTAAGCGGCAAACTGCCTGTGGATGCCTGCCGCGTCAGCGAAGAGCGGGTCAAGGAGCAGATTGCTAGACTCCTGGGCCAGAAATTAGAGAAAAAAGTTAAGACCATCGCCACCTTACACTGTAACGGCGGCATCAGGGTGAAGGAGAGATATATTTATGACGGCATCCTAGATTGCGTGGCTGCAAATTTAGTTTTAGGGGGAGCGAAAGATTGCGTTTTTGGCTGCCTGGGGTTTGGTACCTGCGCTAAGGTTTGTCCCTTTGGTGCCATTAAAATGTCGGATGAGGGCCTTCCCGTCGTGGATAAAGATAAATGCCGGGCCTGCAATAAATGCGTCTTGGTCTGTCCAAAGAAATTATTTAGTCTTATCCCGGTGACAAGTACAGTTTATGTCGCCTGCTCTTCTCATGATCCAGGTAAAGAAACCAAAGCCGTCTGCCCCGTAGGCTGCATTGCCTGCGGCCTCTGCCAAAAGGCCTGTCCTTTTGACGCCATACATGTGATTGACGCTTCGACTGCGCTCAGCGTCAACCCTGGGTGTAATCGAAGGGTTGATAATCTGGCGGTAATAGATTATAATAAGTGTACGTCTTGCGGTGAATGCGTAAAGGTCTGTCCCATGAAAACCATAAGGATTAGAGAATGAATATCGCAGTTTTTGCCTCAGGCAGAGGTACGAATTTTGCTGCCATAATCCGGGCGGTCAAGTCAGGAAAGATTAAGGCCAACCTGTCTTTGCTGGTTTGCGATAATCCCCAGGCCGGCGCCATGACAAAAGCCAAGCGGGCAAAGATAAAAGTTGCCTTAGTCAAAAGAGAAGATTTCCCGAATAAGAAAGATTTTGAGGCTGCAATTTTAGGTCATTTAAAAGCAGCAGAAATAGACTTGATTGTCTTAGCCGGGTTTATGCGGATGCTTTCCCCAGAATTGGTGCGTGCCTATTCAGGACGCATCTTGAATATCCATCCGGCATTGCTTCCTGCCTTTAAAGGCACGCAAGGAATAAAGGACGCCTTTGATTACGGCGTCAAGGTTACCGGCGTGACTGTGCATTTTGTGGATGAGGTTATGGACCACGGGCCCATAATTTTACAGCAGACAGTCAAAGTGGAGCAAGACGACACCCCTGTGACCCTGGAAGCCAAAATCCATAAGGTAGAGCACAAACTTTATCCTCTCGCCATCAAATTGTTTACCGAGGGAAAATTAAAGATAGAAGGAAGGTCAGTCAAGATTATTCCGTAGGCCTCGCCCAAACTGCCGCCTGATTCAAAATAATTTTATTGTTAGTCAAGAGGTTATTCAATTCCACGGAGGAAAAGTCCTTAAAACTGTAGGTCTTTAAGGTATAGACGACGATTTTGAGGATCTCTTTGTCTATATCCGCACTTTTGTCCACTTCCGGCTTCTGGAATTTTAATTTTATGCGCTGCCGGATTTGCGCGGCAATAAAGTTTTGCATGGTGATATCCTGATAGTCCAAATGCAGGCCTTCCTTATCGCCAACGATAGCAGGCGAGATAGCGGTGTCCTGGATGGTGCGGTGCTGGTATTCCCCCCAGGAGATAAACTCATAAGAGACCTTTTTCAGGTCTTCTATATAAGAAATTTCTTTGATCTCAAACCCGTTTTTTATGTCCGCAGTCACCATCACGAAGAATTGCGGCTCGTTTCCTTTCAGGCGCTCCATACTGAAGAGCACCCGGCGTACCACCTTCCAGACGTCATTGACCTTATCCAGTGCAGACTTGTTATATTTGAGTTCGTTAGTTTTTTCCTGGTCTGCGATCGGCCTAATCAGATATTCCAGATCTAAGGTTCCTCCCTGGAAATCCTCGCGGTTATCTTTGATCTCAAACCTCTCCACGTATTTTTCCGGCTTTTCGGATTTTTCAAAGATGTCTTCCAAGGGAAGATAGATCCAGAGGGTCGAGCCGACGAGTTTCGTGACTACATCAATGCGGTATTCTTTTTTACAGACGTCCTTGACCGCTGTGTCTATGTTTTCCTGGATGTAGGTGGGGGTAGTAGAGGAGGTGCAGCCGCAGAGGAGGATAATCAGAAGGCAGCTTTTAATTAGGACGGGTCTTACCAAATTCCTTAAATACCGCCTCAATCTCATCGTAATTTAATTCTTCTTTACTGACCAATTCTCCAGCCAGGCGCTCCAAGAGCGGCTCTTCTTTTTTGAGGAGTTGGGTGACTTCGCTTAAGCATCTTTGCATGATTTCCTGCACGTCTGTATCCAGGCGGCCTTTCATCTCTTCGGAAATTAAGGGGCTTGAGCCGATGCGCCGGTAGAAATCCAGGGCGTGAAAATCGCCGATGATGCCGGTCTTGCCCATGCCCATGCGCCAGACCATATTGTGGGCGATGTAAAGGGCGTTCGAGAAATCTGCGCCTACGCCGGAGGTGGTAAAGCCAAATTTTATTTTTTCCGCGGCGTAAGAGCCCAGGGAGATCTTGATATCATTTAAGAGTTGTTTTTCATCCTCAATAAGTATCTCTTCGCGTTCAGGGATCCAGGTTACCCCGCCGGTATGGCCGCGAGGGGTAATGGTAATTTTGAAGACATCCTTTGAAGGCACCAAGAGGTAGGTAACGATGGCGTGTCCGGCTTCATGATAGGCGGCCTGCAATTTTTCTTTTTCGCTGAGTTTAATCTTGCGTTTAATGCCCAAGGCGATTCTTTCCCGGGCGTCGTCGATATCCTTCATCGTGATGAGCGGTCTGCTCCGGCGCACGGCAATGAGCGCCGCCTCTCTGACGATGTTGGCGATATCCGCAGGGCTGTTGCCTACGGTAATGCGCGCCAACCGGTCAATCTTTACATCATTGGCATCGTATTTTACGTTTTTCAGGTAATAGGCAAATAATTTTTCGCGGTCTTCAAGGCTGGGTTTATCCACGTAAATCTTGCGGTCAAACCTGCCCGGCCTTAAGAGGGCCGCATCGAGAAAGTATTCCGCCATATTCGTGGCGCCGATAATCACCACGTTTAGGTCTTTTTCCTTGAGGCCGTCCATTTCTACTAAGAGTTGGTTCAGGGTAGTATTGGTTTCGGTTTGGCCTCCGAAGCCCGTATCCGCTGCCCTTTGCGCGCCTACGGCGTCTACTTCATCTATAAAAATAATGCATCCGCCTTTGAGTTCTGCTAATTGGCGCGCCTTTTTAAATAGACTGCGGATTCTGCCTGCGCCTACACCGACAAACATCTCCACAAACTCCGAGCCGGACATAGAAATAAAAGGAAGTTTGGCCTCGGTGGCAATGGCCTTGGCCAGGTAGGTCTTTCCGCATCCCGGCGGCCCCAACATCAGGATGCCTTTTAAGATTTTTCCTCCGATACGCTGCAGTTGGGCACGGTCGGTGATGAGTTTAACTACTTCCAGGGCCTCTTGTTTTGCCTCTTCCATACCGATCACGTCATTCCAGGTAATCCCGATATCCTCGCCGGCAATGGATTTTTTTGCGGCCTGGGTAAAGGATTGCGCCCCCCGCTTAAACATCAGCCAATACCACATAAAGGTATAGACCACGCCGAAGATGAGGGCCATGATAATCTGTAGGTATAGTTGCATGGGGATCATCGCCAGTTGCGATTGCCTCAGATACGATTCGGCCTCATTCCAGGCGCGGATACCGTTGATCACTACCAGGATAAGCGAAATGCCGAGCGCGGCGAGGATAGTAATGACCAGTATCCTGATCCAGTATAACTTCCAGTAGAATCTGACCTGTTTCCACCCCATGCCTTTCTCCTTTAATATGTTAAAATAACATAGGAAAAGATTTTAGTCAAACCTTTTCTTGACCCGGCTATTTTTGCTGATATAATATTATTCCTAAAAGGAGGATGGCGCATGGCAAAGATTGAGCAAGTTTCAGGCCGCGAGATCCTAGACTCGCGCGGAAACCCTACTATAGAGGTGGACCTAGTTTTGGATAACGGCATCCTGGGCCGGGCAGCTGTTCCTTCGGGCGCTTCCACGGGAGAGAGGGAGGCCTTGGAATTAAGGGACGGCGATAAAAAGCGATATTTAGGTAAGGGAGTATTAAAGGCGGTCAGCAACGTCAATACTATAATTGCTTCAAAAATAAAGGGTTTAAGCCCTGATTATCAAAAAATAGATAAACTCCTTATAGATCTGGACGGCACCGAGAATAAGTCTAAACTGGGAGCCAATGCGATTTTGGGGGTGTCTTTGGCCTGCGCTAAGGCCGCTGCTTTAGTCAAAAAGGAGCCGCTTTATAAGTTCTTAGGTAGAGCAGATGCTCACCTCCTGCCCATACCCCAGATGAATATCTTAAACGGCGGGATGCATGCGGATAATAACCTGGACATCCAGGAATTTATGATTATGCCTATCGGCGCGCCGAGTTTCCGCGAGGCCTTAAGGTATGCCGCAGAAATTTTCCATCATCTCAAGTCCATTTTAAAGGCAAAGAAACTGGCCACTTCCGTCGGAGACGAGGGGGGGTTTGCCCCGAATTTAGACTCCCACCAGGAGGCCCTGGACTTACTCATCCAGGCAATTAGCGGGGCCGGCTATACGCCCGGTAAAGATGTGTCTTTGGCCTTGGACTGCGCCGCCAGTGCCTTTTCCCAAGACGACAGATACCAGTTTGAAGGAAGACTTCAGACTGCCGCAGATTTAATCCGTATCTACCAAAATTGGTGCAGTAAATACCCCATAGTTTCTATCGAAGACGGTCTGGGCGAGCATGACTGGAGAGGCTGGGCAGAGCTGACTCGGGAATTGGGGGATAAATTGCAGTTGGTCGGCGACGATATTTTTGTCACCAACCCCAAGATATTTAAAAAAGGTATTGCGCAAAAAATTGGGAATGCTATACTAATTAAACTAAACCAGATCGGTTCTTTATCCGAGACCCTTGAAACAATAAATATTGCCCAGCAGAATAAATATCAGACGATTATTTCCCATCGTTCGGGAGAAACTGAAGATACTAGTATCGCGCATCTGGCAGTAGCCGCAGGCACAGGTCAGATCAAGAGCGGCTCGCTTTCCCGTACCGAGAGGATTTGCAAATACAACGAACTCTTAAGGATTGAAGAGGAACTAGGAGAGAAGGCGGTATATGCAGGGAGATTTTGGAAGAAATAAATGCTAGCGAAGTTACGAAAGGCATTCTGGCTCTTTGGTATTACCGTATTTCTCCTGATTATATTTTTACCGGGTTACACTAAACTGCAGGAATTAAGAGACAGGAATCGCGACTTAGAGATAAAGATTAGAAGGTTAAGCATAGAGAATTCTCTATTGCAGGAAGAGATCGAGCGTATAGAAAACGACCCGCTTTACCGGGAAAAGATTGTCCGGGAGAAGATGGGGATTGTGAAGAAAGGCGAGATTCCCGTCAGAATAGTCCCCAGCAGGGAAAGATAGATAAATAATCGCGGGGTGGAGTCCCTCGATTTCACTCGGATTCCCCCTGACAAAGAGATTTCGCGGGGTGGAGCAGCCTGGTAGCTCGCAAGGCTCATAACCTTGAGGTCGCTAGTTCAAATCTAGCCCCCGCAACCACTTAAAACCCGCTAGTTTTCTGGCGGGTTTTTTGTTAAATGCCCCTCTGGGTTTCTCTCTCTTATTTTGCCTCGGGGTTTACTCGCGCACGGTTTTGCGGGTCCTGTCTTGGGTAAATTCTTGCAGCACCGCTCCATTTTCCCCACCGTGGAAAATGTCGCTTGAGATTTTGTGCTCGCTCGCCTTATTTATCTTAAGGAAGCGGGGCACCCTGAGACCGCTTGCACAAAATACATGCTGCTTGAAAACACCCAAGCCACCCGCAAAAATCAGCAGGCGGGAAAGACTCAAGACCGTTTCCGAACGAGCATAAGGCGCGCAGGAGCAAGTATATGAGGCGCAGGTTTTCCGTGCTTAGCATCTATGAGCAACCCCCACCTCTCTTTCAAGTGAGTGGGGGATGGGGGGCTTACAGGAAAACAAAAGCCGAATGCGACGAGCACCTTTTTGCGAGTGAGGAAATGGGATTGAGTTAGGAGAGCAAGGCATCATCGGTTAAAACCGAATAGTTCGAACACCGAGTTTAGGGTTAAAATCCCTTGAAAAAGCGCTCTGGCTATGGTAACTTAAAATGCGATGAAAGATAGGATGTGGAGATTTACGGATAACTGCGGCACGTTTGAGTCTGATTGCGCCCACCGCATCAGTGGTCTTTATTTTCCGCTCTGTAACGAAAAAATTATGTCTTCAGTGTCGCCTGATCTGCACGGCGATATCAAAACCGGAGAGAATTCATTCCTGCTTACTCCGGTTTCCCGCATAGATTTAGTGGATGCGCGCTCATCAAGAAATTTCTGGGTCTATATTAATAAAGATAAAATTTGGTCTGCCACCGGCGTATCTAAGGACTTAAGACAGATGGAAAAGGATAAATTCTATCTTGAGGCCGGCTTGCTTTGGCATAAAATCACCCGCGAAAATAAGTGTATTGGTCTAAAGGCAGAAATTCTTTCTTTTGTACCGGCAGGCAATGAGCCAGTGGAAATAACGCAGGTAAGGGTTACCAACGTTACTACCAGAAACATCACCTTTATCCCTACTGCTAGTATACCTATATATGCCCGCAGCGCCGCTAATCTCCGCGACCACCGCCACGTTACTTCGCTGTTGCAACGCATTACCTTGCATAAATTCGGGGTAATCGTCAAACCTACGTTGGTTTTTGATGAGTCTGGCCACCGGCCAAATAAAAACTATTATTTTGTCTTAGGTTGGGACCAGAATTTTAAGGCCCCGCAATATCTTTATCCGACGCAGGAGATGTTCTGCGGCGAAGGAGGCGATCTGGAAGCGCCACTAAGCGTATTGAGAAATTTACCTCCTGGAAAGGAAAGAATTCAGGGTAAAGAGGCGATGGGGGGCCTGCGTTTCCGAAAGGTAACCCTCAGGCCCCGGCAAAGTCAGGCTTATATAATCTTAGCCGGAATTTCCGACGACAAAAGAGAAATCCTTAGAGCCGTACGCCAGTTTAACCGCCCTAAAAAAGTAGAAGCAGCCTTAAAGATAACGCAGGACTTCTGGAAGAAGAAAGCCGATTCCTTTGTCCTATCTAGCGGCGATGCGGATTTTGCTAACTGGTTTCGCTGGGTGAGTATCCAGCCGGCCCTGAGAAGGATTTTTGGTTGCTCGTTTTTACCGGACTTTGATTACGGTAAAGGCGGACGCGGCTGGCGGGATTTGTGGCAGGATTGTCTGGGTTTAATTTTTAGTAATCCCGCTCAAGCGCGCAAAATACTCACTAATAATTTTTCCGGCGTGCGCATTGACGGCTCTCATGCTACCATCGTGGGCAAAAAACCGGGAGAATTCATTGCCGACCGCAATAATCTCAGCCGCGTCTGGATGGACCACGGCGTCTGGCCTTTACTGACCACGGATTTATACCTTAAGGAGACAGGGGATTTTTCTCTTTTGTTTAGAGAGGCCCCATATTTTCGCGACCAGCAGATTTTTCGCTCGCGGGGTTTTGACCATAACTGGAGCCCCGCCGCAGGAAATAAACTGAAAACCCCGTCGGGAAAGGTATATCAAGGCACGATTTTAGAACATCTCCTGGTAGAGAATTTAGTGCAGTTTTTCAATGTCGGTGCCCATAATCACGTGCGCCTGGAAGGCGGCGATTGGAATGACGGCCTAGATATGGCCAGAGACAAGGGTGAGAGCGTGGCCTTTAGTTGTATGTACGCCTATAACCTCGGCTGCCTAGCCGAAATTTTACTTAGCTTAGGTCAAAAGAAAATTAAAATTGCCCGCGAATTGAAGATACTCTTTACGAAAACAGATTACCGTAATATCCAGGCCAAGCAAAAGATATTAAAGAAGTACTTTGAAGAAACAAAATCGCATATCTGCGGAGAAAAATTCAGTATAGATAGCGATTTATTGGCCAAAGATTTATTAACCAAATCTGAATGGATGAAGCAGTATATCCGTAAGAAAGAATGGTTAAAACAAGGATTTTTTAATGGGTATTACGATAATAAAAACGAACGCGTAGAGGGGTTAAAGAACGGCCAAATCAGGATGACCCTGACTGCCCAGGTCTTTGCCATAATGAGCGGAGTGGCCACGGATGAGCAGATTAAATCTATTTTGGAGAATACCAAAAAATATCTCTGGGACAAGAGATTAAAAGGATATCGGTTGAATACGGATTTCAAAGAGGAGCAACACCATCTTGGCCGGGCATTTTCTTTTGTCTATGGCGATAAAGAAAACGGCGCATTTTTTAACCATATGGCCGTAATGTTTGCCTACGCGCTTTTAAAGCGCGGCTATGCCAAAGAAGGCGAAGAGGTTTTAGATTCGGTTTATCGGATGAGCATAAATACGCCGGTAAGCAAAATTTACCCCTGCCTTCCCGAGTATTTTAACGCCGAGGGCCGCGGTATGTATTCCTACCTTACCGGCTCAGCCAGTTGGTTCATGCTGGCTACCCGATTATTTTGATTGCGCAACACCCTGCTTTTTGGTATAATTATTTGCTTTTAGAGGAGATGCCATGATCGAACGTTATAGCAGGCCTGAGATGTCCAAAATATGGCAGGAGGAGTTTAAATTTCAGACCATGCTGCGCGTCGAGCTCCTCGTCCTGGAGGCCCTCTCTAAACAGAGACAAGTCCCGCCGGCTGCCCTTTCCAGAATCAAAAGAAAAGCCAAGTTCAATATCGCCCAAATCCAGAGAATAGAAACCCAGACACAACATGATGTAGTGGCTTTTGTGCAGAATGTAGCCCAATATATTGGGTCAGATGCCCGATATCTGCATTTAGGCCTGACCTCATCTGATATCATGGATACGACACTGGGCATACAGTTAAAAGCCGCCTCGGATATTCTTCTTGAGGATTTAAATGAACTTTCCGCAGTGCTGGCCAAGAAGGCCAAAAGATACAAGGATATGGTTTGTATCGGCCGCACCCACGGCGTGCATGCTGAGCCGGTGACCTTCGGCCTGAAACTTGCGCTTTGGTTTGAGGAAAACCAGCGCAATTTAGTCCGGCTGAGGCAGGCAAAGGAAGAAGTCTGCCTGGGCAAAATTTCCGGCGCCGTAGGCACCTATGCTAATATTGGACCTGAGGTCGAGACCTATGTCTGTAAAAAACTCGGGCTTAAACCGGCAAAGGTCTCCACCCAGGTTATACCACGGGATGGATATGCCCAATATCTGGCCACTTTAGCGGTAATTGGTTCATCTTTAGAAAAATTTGCCTTAGAAATCAGGCACCTGCAACGCACTGAGGTGTTGGAGGCAGAGGAGCCTTTTGCTAAAGGACAGAAAGGCTCATCTGCCATGCCGCACAAGAAAAATCCGGTCATCTGCGAACGCATCTGTGGTCTAGCCAGAATCCTGCGCGCTAATGCCCTGGCGGCAATGGAGAACGTTGCGCTTTGGCATGAGCGCGACATCTCCCATTCGTCGGTGGAACGCATAATTATGCCGGATTCCACTCTGCTCTTGGATTATATGCTGCATAAATTTATGGAAGTTATCACTGGATTAAATGTCTATCCGGATAATATGCTGGCGAATCTGGCGCGTACGCACGGCCTGATTTTTTCTCAGGGGGTGCTCTTGGGATTAATGGCCAAGGGTCTCCCCCGTCCAAAGGCCTATGACTTGGTGCAGAGATGCGCCATGCAGACCTGGAGACAAAGTAGAGATTTCAAGGAAGCGCTTTTGGCGGATAAACAAGTCGCAAAGTATCTTTCCCCCAAAGAGTTAGACAGGATGATGGATTTAGATTATTACCTGCGCAACGTAAATAAGATTTTTAGAAGAATCGGCTTATAAAGTTATTCCTGCCTTTTTAGGCCCCTGTGATTAAAAGATGTTTTATCGGATTGAGGTAAAAGACAGGCCCGGAGTTTTTGATGCGGTGGGCGCGGGCATCAAGAAAGATATCCTGGACTTAGGGGTGAATTCTGTCCGCCGAGTTGAGTACGCACAGGTCTATACCATTGAAGGCGAGGTTTCTGAAAGTGAGATTGAGAGGATTTGCCAGGAATTACTTACCGATAAGATTTCCCAGAATTACGCTATTAATACGAAGGACGAGGGACGAGGGACGAGGGACGAATTTATAGTTGAAGCCGCCTACAACCCGGGCGTAATGGATCCGGTGGAAGAATCGGCCTTAAAAGGCATAAAAGACTTAGGCATAGATAGCGTTACTTCCTTTAAGACCGCAAAGAAATATATTATCCAAGGCAGACTTTCCCCTCGGCAGTTAAAGACCATCTCCGAGAAATTGCTTTATAATAAATTAATCCAGCATATTATTAAAGACCCGGTCTTGCAAGAAGATAAAGTGACCTGTAAGACCGGGTCTTTAATAGCGGGCGGATCTTTAGTTTTCGGACTCATTACCGTTGATTTATCAAATGCTTCGGATAGAAAATTATTGGATATCAGTAAACAAGGCCAGTTATTCCTGAATTTGGCGGAGATGCGCCGGATCAAGGATTATTTTAAAAAAATAAAACGCAATCCTAGTGACTGCGAATTAGAGACCATTGCCCAGACCTGGTCAGAACATTGCTGGCATAAGACATTCAGAGGAAAGATAAAATATCGCGAGAAGGTCAGGGTAGAGGATAGAGGGTACAGGGTACAGAAAAGAAGGATTGATAATTTACTTAAATCTACCATTATGAAGGTGACCAAAGAGTTAAATAAGCCCTGGTGTGTTTCGGTGTTCAAGGATAATTCCGGGGTAATCCGCTTTGACGATAAATACAATATTTGTTTTAAGGTGGAGACCCATAATCATCCTTCGGCCTTAGAGCCTTTTGGCGGGGCGAATACCGGCGTGGGCGGAGTAATCCGTGACCCCCTGGGAACAGGCCTGGGCGCAAAACCAATACTGAATACTGATGTTTTTTGTTTCGGGCCACCGGATTATCCTTTTGGCCGCTTGCCGGCAGGGACGTTGCATCCCAAGCGGATTATGAAAGGCGTGGTCTCCGGCGTGCGCGACTATGGTAACAAAATGGGTATTCCGACCGTAAACGGAGCCATACTTTTTCACGACGGCTTTGTAGGAAATCCGCTGGTCTATTGCGGCACAGTCGGGATTATGCCTAAAGAAAAATCTTTTAAGCAGGCAAAGACAGGCGATCTGATAGTGCTGGTCGGCGGCAGGACCGGCAGGGACGGAATTCACGGCGCGACATTTTCTTCGGGCGAATTGACCCACGAATCAGAGACGCTCTCCAGCGGCGCAGTGCAAGTTGGCAATCCTATTCAGGAAAAAAAGATGCTGGATGCGATTATTATGGCGCGCGATAAAAATCTCTATAATGCCATTACTGACTGCGGCGCCGGCGGGTTATCCAGTGCAGTAGGAGAAATGGCCGCGGAATTAGGGGCGAAGGTTTATTTAGAGAAAGTCCCTTTAAAATATGCAGGCCTGTCTTACACCGAGATCTGGATTTCTGAGTCGCAGGAGCGGATGGTGCTTGCGGTAGCGCCTGAAAACTTAGATGCCTTATTAGAAGTTTTTCATCAGGAGGACGTGGAGGCAACCGTAATCGGCGAATTTACCGCTACGAAAAGGCTGCAGCTTTATTATCAGGATAATCTCGTCTGCGACCTGGCAATGCGCTTTCTGCACGAGGGGATTCCGGAGATAGAGAAGAAAGCGGTATTTATGCAACCCAGACACAGAGAGCCGGAATTCAAATGCCCCAGGGACCTGACCAAATATTTACTAAAATTGCTGGCGCATTATGATACCTGTTCCAAAGAGTGGGTCATCCGCCAATACGACCACGAGGTGCAGGGAGGCTCGGTTTTAAAACCCTTGGTGGGGTTACTTAACGACGGCCCGTCCGACGCCAGCATTGTGAGGCCGCTTTTAAATTCAAAAAAAGGAATTGTTGTCGCCAACGGGATTAATTTCAGGTTCGGTTTTATTGACCCTTATTGGATGGCTGCCTCCTGTATTGACGAGGCCTTGCGCCAGATTATTGCCGTGGGTGGCTCTTTAAAAGAAGTGGCGATTCTGGATAATTTCTGCTGGGGCAATCCGGATAAGCCTGACAGGTTGGGGAGTTTAGTCAGGGCGGCCCGGGGTTGTTATGCTATTGCCAAGGGTTTTGGAATTCCCTTTATCTCCGGTAAAGACAGTCTGAATAACGAATACACGGTTAAGGGAAAATCCTTAAGCATCCCTGGGACGCTTCTGATTTCTGCCCTGGCCGTGATGGACGAGGTCAGTAAAGCAGTTTCTCTGTCTGCCAAAGAGCCGGGGGATTTGGTTTACGTAGTCGGGGAAACTTATCCTGAATTAGGCGGCTCGCATTATTATGATTTGTCCGGCGCTATCGGTAATAATGTGCCCAGGGTTTATCCTGCTCAAGCCAAAAAAATTTTTGCTGCCTTAAGCCGGGCTTCTTCCGCGGGTCTGGTGCAAGCCATGCACGACTGTTCCGACGGCGGCATCGGCGTGGCCGCAGCAGAGATGGTTTTTTCCGGCGGGTGGGGCATGGATTTATTTTTGTCAGAAGTGCCATATAAAATCAAAAATACAAATCAAAAACCAAAAATAGAAAATTTAAGGAATGACTTTATTTTATTTTCGGAATCTAACTCCCGTTTTATTGTAGAAGTCTCCAAAAAGAATCAGAAAAAGTTTGAAAGAATACTTGCGGGCCTTCCCTTTGGCTTAATCGGTTGCACCAGCGCAAAAAAAGAATTTCAGGTTCATGGCTTAGACGGGAAAATTTGTATCAAAGCGGATATTCAAGAGATGAAAGAAACATGGAAGGAGCCGTTAAGATGGTAAGGGTAAAAAGAGGCAACGTCATTGTGAGAGATGACTTCACCAGGGAAGACACCTGGCGGATATTCCGGATTATGTCGGAGTTTGTAGACGGGTTTGAAGTCTTATCTGAAGTGGGTAACGCAGTTTCTATATTCGGCTCTAGTCGCCTTAAACCCACAAGCAAGTATTATAAACTCGCAGAGAACACCGCTTATCTTTTGGCAAAAGAGGGATTCGCCATCATTACCGGCAGTGGACCGGGAATTATGGAGGCGGCCAATAAAGGTGCTGCCCGCGCTGGCGGCCACTCTATCGGCCTAAATATCCAGATTCCGCACGAACAGCGACCCAATAAATACGTAGAAACGCTTTTGGATTTCCGTTACTTTTTTGTGCGTAAGGTGATGTTTGTCAAATACGCCAAGGCCTTTGTGATTATGCCCGGCGGATACGGCACTTTAGATGAATTTACCGAGGCCATCAACCTCATTCAAACCGAGAGGATTCTTAAATTCCCGGTAGTGCTTCTGGGAAAGGAATACTGGAAGGGAATGTTGGATTGGTTCCATGATACCCTTTTAAGACACGGTAGCATCAGTAAGAAAGATCTGGATATTTTTACGGTAGTAGATAGCCCCAAAGAGGTAGTCAGTGTAATTAAGAAATTTTATGTTAAGACCTAGAGTCTGCGTTTTAAGAACCGCAGGTACCAACTGCGACCAAGAGACTGCTTTTGCCTTTAACAAAGTAGGAGCGCTCAGCGAATTAGTACATATAAATAGTTTAGTCACTAAGCGCAAGGCCCTTGCGGATTACCAGATCTTGGCTATCCCGGGGGGGTTTACTTACGGAGATGACCTGGGCGCGGGAAAAATCTTGGCCAATGAATTAAGGTATAAACTTATTGATGACCTGCGTCAGTTCATCCGGAAAGGAAAACTGATTATCGGTATCTGTAACGGCTTTCAGGTTTTGGTCAAGGCCGGGCTCCTGCCGGGTAATAGGGATTTGCGCCAGGAGGCCAGCCTGATGCTTAATGATTCGGCAAAGTTTGAAGACAGATGGACTTATTTACTAACGACCAACGACCAACGACCAACGACCAAATGTATATGGGCTAGGCATTTGCCTGAAGTTATCTATCTGCCCGTGGCGCATGGAGAAGGCAAGTTTGTTACTAGAGATAAGAAGATTTTGCAGAGATTGAGAAGAAACGGCCAGATCGTTTTTCAATATTGCGATAGAAAAGGCCGCCTTGCTGGCTATCCACATAACCCTAACGGCTCTCTGGATAATATCGCCGGAATCTGCGATGATAGCGGCAGGATTTTGGGACTAATGCCGCATCCAGAAAGACATATTTTTGCCGAACAGCATCCGCGTTGGTTGAAGAAAAAAGAGGGTGACGGTCTAGCAATTTTTCAAAACGGCATCGAATATATTAGAAAACGTTTTTAAGAGGAGCTAAAAATGAGCGGAATTTTCGGGATTGTGTCTAAAGAGAATTGCCACGAGGATTTATTCTACGGCACAGATTATCATTCGCATCTGGGCACACGATTCGCCGGCCTAGCAGTTTGGAAAGGCGAAATAATACGCCGGATCCACGATATTAGAGGCAGCCAGTTCAAGGCAAAGTTTTATGAAGATTATAAAAAGATGGAAGGCGCATCTAAAGGGATAGGTGTAATCAGCGCAATTGACGAGCAGCCGATATACATTCATTCCAAGTTTGGACCTTTTGCTATCGTCACCAACGGTTTTATTGATAATGCCGAGGAGTTAGCCGCTCAAATGTATAAAGAGGGCCGGTCTTTCAGCGAGGTGACCGATGGAAAAGTCAATCAGACTGAACTGGTAGGAAAACTTATATTAGACGGCGACACGATTGTCAATGGGATTGAATACCTGTTTTCCCAGATTAAAGGCTCCTGTTCTTTGCTTCTCTTGGCCAAAGAAGGCCTTTATGCCGCCCGGGATAGATACGGTTATTCGCCGTTGATTATAGGGGAGAGGGACAAAGACTGGGCAGTAACCACTGAAACCTCAGCCTTTCATAACTTAGGATTTAAGATCCGGAAAGAAATTCAGCCCGGCGAGATTATCCTTTTAAGCGAGGTCGGCCTGCAGTCTAAGATAAAAGGAGGGGGATGCAACCAGATCTGTGCGTTTTTGTGGATCTATACGGGATTCCCCGCCTCCAGTTATGAAGGATTAAATGTAGAGATAGCCAGGGAAAAGAGCGGAAATTTTTTAGCCAAGGCAGACAATATAGAAGCAGATATGGTTTCAGGGATTCCGGATTCGGGTACTGCGCATGCGATTGGTTATGCCATGGGTTCAGGGATACCGTTGCGTAGGCCGCTAGTCAAATATACTCCGGGCTTTGACCGCAGTTATACGCCGCCTTCACAGGAAGAGAGGGATTTGATTGCGAAGATGAAATTAATTCCCATACCAGAGATAATTAAAAATAAAAGCATGGTGTTCTGCGATGATTCTATTGTCCGGGGAACGCAATTGAAAAATTACACTATCCAGAAACTTCTGGAAAACGGCGCAAAAGAAATCCACTTAAGAATTGCTTGCCCGCCTTTGATGTTTCCCTGTAAGTTTAACTATTCCACGAGGAGTATCCACGAGTTGGCTGCGCGCAGGGCGATCCGGGCGCTGGAAGGTGAAGACTTAGAAGATGTAAGTGCATACCTAGATGAAAATTCCCCAAAATATAAAAAGATGGTAGAATGGATCCGTAAAGACTTGGGGGTCACCACCTTAAAATATCAGAAATCAAACGATATGGTTGAAGCCATCGGCCTGCCCAGAGAAAGTCTTTGTCTCTACTGTTGGCAGGGGAGAGAACCGCAAGAGGAGCGCCCATGCAAAAGAAAAATTTCAGCGAAGAGCCGAAAGAATACTGCGGTCTGTTCGGTATCATAAATAACCGGCACGCCAGTTGGCTGACGTATCTGGGGCTTTATGCCCAGCAGCACCGGGGCCAGGAGGCCTGCGGGATCGTCGCTAATCACAAAGGCATCTTGACGCTACACAAAGACACCGGCCTAGTGAATGATGTGTTTAACGCTGAGATTATCCATAAATTAAAAGGGGATATTGCCGTCGGACATGTGCGTTATTCCACTACCGGCTCCAGCGTCTTAAAGAATGCCCAGCCCTTATTAATAGATTTTGCCAAAGGCACAATCTGTATTGCCCATAACGGAAATTTAGTCAATTCGTTAGAACTACGCCAATACCTGGAAAAGACCGGCTCGATATTTCAGACCACCACTGATTCCGAAATTATCATTCATCTCATGGCCAGGAGCAGGACCAGGAATTTAGAAGATAGCCTCATCTATGCCTTAAAAAGAATCAAGGGCGCGTATTCTTTAGTGATGATGGATAACGATACCCTCATTGGCATCAGAGACCCCCTGGGCTTTCGGCCGCTGGTCCTGGGAAAAATCGCTAATACCTGGTGCCTGGCCTCCGAAACCTGTGCCTTTGATTTAATCGGAGCCAAATACATCCGCGAGATTGCTCCGGGAGAAATTATTTTTATCAAGAGGAGCGGTGCGGTCAGGTCCATTAGTCCCCAGGGCCTGAAGGCCAACCACAGGCGTGCATTTTGTATCTTTGAGCACGTATATTTTTCCCGTCCGGATTCTGTTGTTTTTGGAGAGACTGTGCATACGGTGCGCTCTAAATTAGGGGAGCAGTTAGCCAGAGAGCATCCGGTAGAGGCGGATTTTGTGGTGCCGGTGCCGGATTCGGGATTTTCCGCGGCTTTAGGATATTCCCGAGAATCAGGCATACCTTTAGAAATGGGCATTATCCGCAACCACTATGTCGGCCGCACCTTTATTCAGCCGGCGCAGGATGCGCGGGATCTGGGGGTGAGGGTAAAATTTAATTTGCTGCACGATGTTCTGAAAGGAAAACGCATCGTTATCGTCGATGACTCCATCGTAAGAGGCACCACTTCAAAAATCCGCGTGCGCAATTTAAGGAGAGCCGGGGTTAAGGAAGTGCATTTAAGGATTTCCTGCCCGCCGCATCGTTTTCCCTGTTTCTACGGCATAGATTTTCATCGGGCCTGGGAATTAATCGCCAATAAATACGCATCTTTAGATAAAATCAGAAAGTTCCTGGATGTGGATAGCCTCGGTTATTTAGGCCTGGAAGGGATGCTCGGATGCCTGGGGCAGCACGAGAGCAATTATTGCACTGCCTGCTGGACTGGTCGCTACCCCTTGAAACCGGAGAAGAAGCAGGGCAAATTTTCGCTGGAAGAGCATTGTTGCGGACAGGGAGCGATTTAGGTGAGATTAACTTATAAAAAGTCAGGAGTGGATATTAAAAGTGCAAGTGCCTTCAAGGCCAAGATAAAAACACTACTCAGGAAATCTTTTTCTCCCGAAGTTCTCAAAGATATCGGCGGCTTCGGCGCATTTTTCCGATTCCAGAACAAATTTCAAGACCCGGTCTTGGTCTCTTCTGCCGACGGCGTAGGCACAAAATTAAAAATAGCCGCCTTAGCGCAAAAGCACGATAGAGTAGGCATTGATGCCGTGGCCATGAACGTAAATGATATTTTGTGTAGCGGTGCCAGGCCTTTATTCTTCCTGGATTATATTGCCTACGCCAAACTCAGCGAGGATACCTTGTTAGATATCGTCAAAGGAATAAACGCAGGTTGTATTGAGGCCGGCTGTTCCTTAATCGGCGGAGAAACCGCCCAGATGCCGGGGATGTATAAAAATGGCGAATATGACCTGGCGGGTTTTTGCGTGGGTGCGGTGGAACGCAGGAATATTATTGACGGTGCGAAAATCGCCGTTGGTGACACGCTAATTGGCCTGGAGTCAAACGGCCTACATTCCAATGGCTTTGCTCTGGTGAGAAAAGTTTTCTCGCAGAAAGAATTAAAGCGGATGAGCGATGAATTGCTGAAGCCCACACGGATTTACGTCAAACCGGTTTTATCTTTATTACCAACGACCAACGACCCTGCCTCGCCGGCAGGCAGGCAACGACCAACGACAATCCACGGCATTTCTCATATCACCGGCGGCGCTTTCTACGATAAAATCGCGCGTATCCTACCTGAGAATGTCAAGGTGCGCATCTATAAAGGTTCCTGGCCAGTGCCCAAGATTTTCCGCCTCATTCAGAACAAAGGCAATATTGACGATAGAGAAATGTATCATACCTTTAATATGGGCATCGGTATGGTTTTGATAGTTGAGCCCAGCGCCGCAAAAAGTATTATCGCAAAATTAGCCAAGTCCAAACTTAAATCCTGGGTTATCGGCGAAGTAGTGAGAGGCAAAAAATCAGTCGAAATCTTGTAGGGACCGTCCCTTAAGAGTTCCAAATGCAGATTATTAAAGATAAAATTCCCCTTGCAGAATTAGAAAAAATTGCCCAGGATACTTTTGGTAATTTAGTCAAGGCAGTGGTTGATGTGGAGAAAGAAATAATGGTTGCCGGCGGCGAACTTCATTCTGATGAAGAGGCGCTACTCCTAGAAAGTGGCTCCCGACAGCAGGACCTTTGGGGAATAAATATTTATCCGACTCTTAAAACTGATGATTGGATTGAATTTGATTCCCTGATTAATCTTAGGCCTGCGCAAAATAATCACAGCCGAGGGGTTGACGACCCCGAACTCAAGAAAAAGATTATCGCCATCGTCAATAAATTAATTCAAAGATGAATTACCAACATAAAGAATTGTCTAGCGGAAGATGGCAGAAACTTTCGTTTATGGAGCAGATGGCGAATATCGGCTCAGAGGTGGAGAGGGCGATACTCTGGCGTGAAAAAAATAAAGATTATGCCAGGAAGGCGCTTTTTCGCCAATTAGAGCTTCTGGATTTGACCATTGCCGATCAGAAAAATCAACTTCGTCTTAAGGAACTGACGCGTCTACGGGAAGCATTGGTTGATTATTTTGCCTTTGATAATCAGTATCACTCATCGGACAGATTATGGCGCAGTTATTTTTATCCTTTTAACTTTGCCGCCAGGAGAGATAGATAGATGAGAGTTTTGGTCATCGGTTCCGGCGGTAGGGAGCATGCCTTAGTCTGGAAGATCGCGCAGTCAAAGCTCGCGAATAAAATTTTCTGCGCGCCGGGAAACGCCGGAATTGCCGAGCAGGCAGAATGTCTTCAGATCAAGGCCGACGATATCCCCGCGCTTCTGGATTTTGCGCGCAGGGAAAAAATAGATTTGACTGTCGTCGGGCCAGAGGCGCCTCTGGCCGCAGGCATAGTTGATGAATTTAGCCGGCATAAATTACGCATCTTTGGTCCGCATAAAGAGGCGGCAAAATTAGAGGCGAGCAAGGTCTTTGCCAAGCAGATGATGGCCAGATACAACGTCCCTACTGCAGATTTTAGGGTCTTCAGCGATCTAGAAGAAGCCAAGAGATATATTTCCGTGCGGGGCGCGCCTTGTGTCATCAAGGCCGACGGTCTAGCCCAAGGCAAAGGAGTCAGCGTTGCTAAAACTATTAGTGAAGCCCTGCAAGCGGTAACGGCGATAATGCAGGAGAAGATTTTTGGCGAGGCCGGCAGGCGCATTATTGTGGAAGATTGTTTAGCGGGCCAGGAGGCATCCATAATCGTGCTCACGGATTCGCGTGAAGTTATTCCTTTGGCCGCAGCCCAAGACCACAAGAGAGTTTTTGATCACGACCAAGGGGCAAATACCGGCGGCATGGGCGCTTATTCTCCGGCGCCAATCGTGACGGAGAAATTATTTAAAGAAATTCAAGAGACAGTCGTATATAGGATAATTAGTGGCTTGCTCAAAGAGGGGATAGAATACCGGGGAGTTTTATACGCCGGGATAATGCTTACGGATAAAGGTCCCAAGGTATTAGAATTTAATGTGCGTTTCGGCGACCCGGAAACCCAGGCCGTCTTACCGCGGATGCAATCAGATTTATTAGAGGCGATGTTGGCCGTCAGCGAGAGAAAATTATCGCGCCTTAAAAGTTTAGACTGGGACCGCCGCGCCTGCGTCTGCGTAGTCTGCGCCTCAGGCGGCTATCCCGGAGAATACGAAAAAGGCAAGGAGATTAGCGGTATAGAGGAAGCCGAGAAAGATAAAGATGTGGTGGTATTTCACGCCGGGACAAAATTGCTAACGACCACAGACCTTCGACTAACGACTAAAATTGTAACTAGCGGCGGTCGGGTGCTGGGAGTAACTGGTCTGGGCCAGACCATCAAAGAGGCGATTGATAAAACCTATCAGGCAGTAGAAAAAATTCATTTTGAGGGCATGCATTACCGCAGGGACATAGGGAGGAAGGCATATGCGTAAACCGATAAGCATCATTATGGGCAGCGCTTCAGATTTGCAAACCATAAAGGAGGCAATTAATTTATTGAAAGAATTTAAGGTGGGTTTTGAGGCCAAGGTTTTATCCGCGCACAGGACACCCAAGGAATTAGCCGCATATGTAGAAAATGTGGCCCAGCGCGGAACCAAAGTTTTTATCTGCGCTGCCGGCGGCGCAGCCGCCCTGGCTGGGGTAGTCTCGGCGCAGACTACGCTTCCGGTCATCGGCATCCCCATGGAGACCAAAAGTCTAAAAGGGTTGGACTCCTTATTATCTACTGTGCAGATGCCGACGGGAATTCCGGTAGCCACGATGGGCATCGGCAAGGCCGGCGCAAAAAATGCGGCCATATTTGCTCTGGAGATCTTAGGCACCCAGGATAAAAAAATCCAGAAGCAACTCCTTGCCTACAAGAGAAATATGCGCGCCAAGATTCTTAAAACCAGGATTAAGTTGTGAAGACCAAAATAATCACCCTAGATTCCCTAAGTCCTCAAGAGGCATATTTAACTGAAGCCGCGCAGGTCGTCGCAGGCGGCGGCCTGGTGATTATCCCGACGGACACGGTCTACGGCATTGCGGCCAATGCCTCCCACAAACAGGCCATCAACAGGTTATATAAAATCAAAGGCCGCCTGCCGCATAAACCCTTTTCTTTTCATATAGAAAGCAAAGATAAAATAGAAGAATTTGCCAAAGATATCCCCCCGGCTGCGTATAAACTTATAGATAAATTCTGGCCGGGCGCGCTGACCCTGGTTTTAAAATCCAAAGACACAGGTAATGTGGGTTTGCGTATGCCGGATGACCGTATTGCCCTGAAGATAATTGAGTTGGCTGGGGTTCCGGTAATTTGTCCGTCGGCAAATATCTCCGGTAAGGCCCCCCCAATAGATTTTAGCGCAGCCATCCAGGACTTTGAGGGCCTGGTAGATTTGGCTATTGACGCCGGAAAGACCAAGCTGGGAGTAGAGTCAACGGTGGTAGATGCGACTGTCGAGCCAGCGAATATCTTAAGGGAAGGCGCAATAAAAAAAGAAGAAATAGAGGAAGTACTCAACAGAAAGATTATCCTCTTTGTCTGCACGGGAAATTCCTGCCGTTCGGTAATGGCCGCCGGGCTCTTGAAGAAAAAATTAAGAGAAACCGGCCGTTATAACGTAGAAGTGTTATCCGCAGGGATCATGATGCTGGGAGGGATGGGTGCAACCGCAGAGACCATAGAACTCTTAAAGCAAGAAGGCATTGACGTATCTACGCACCGTTCGCAGCGCGTGAACAAAGAATTGATTCAGGAGGCAGACCTCATCCTGGTTATGGAAAAACTGCACGAGGAGAAGATTTTACAAATTGCCCCCGAGGCAAAATTTAGGGTGTTTTTATTAAAAGAATTTGCTAAAATAAATGAAACTAACCTAGATATCCAGGACCCCATTGGTAAAAGCGGAGAATTCTATAACCAAACTTTCGCCGTGATCAAAGAAGCCGTGGAGAGGATAGTTGGGATAATATGAAAATAATACTTATGGCTGCAGATCACGCCGGATTTAAATTAAAAGAAAAATTAAAGGATTACCTCGCCGGTATCGGCTATCTGGCCAGGGACCTAGGCACTTACTCTGCGGATTCTTGCGATTATCCGGATTTTGCTGCGGCTCTGGCGCGCAAGATTTCCCAGGGTAAATACAGACAGGGAATCTTGATTTGTAAAAGCGGCATCGGCAGTTCCATTGTGGCCAACCGTTTTCCCGGCGTGCGCGCGGCATTAGTGTATAACGTCCCGGCAGGTCGGCTTTCCCGCGCACACAATGACAGCAATGTCCTGGTCTTGGGCGCCGGGTTTGTAAAAGCGGCCTTGGCCAAGAGAATTTTAAAACGCTGGCTGGCTACGGAATTCCAGGGCGGCAGGCATCGGCGCAGGATAAATAAGATAAAAAAAATTGAAAAAGAAATAATAGGGAGAAAATACAAAAGATGAGATATCTGAAGAAAACTGACCCGGAGGTTTACGGGGCGATAAAAAATGAAATCAAAAGAGAGCAGGACAATCTGGAGTTGATTGCCTCGGAGAACTTTACTTCTTTGGCGGTCTTGGAGGCGCAGGGGTCGGTCTTGACCAATAAATATGCCGAGGGCTATCCCCGTCATCGCTGGTACGGCGGTTGCGCCTACGTGGATGAGGCAGAGGACCTGGCTATTGCCCGGGCGAAAAGATTATTCGGCGGGGAACACCTAAATGTCCAGGCGCATTCCGGCACCCAGGCGAATATGGCGGTTTATTTTAGCGCCCTGAATTTGGGCGATACGGTTTTGGCCATGGACTTAGCCTGCGGCGGGCACTTAAGCCACGGCCACCCGCATAATTTTTCCGGGATGTTTTATAAAATCGTCACTTACGGCGTGGATAAAAAGACCGAGACGCTGGATTACGATAATATTCTGTATCTGGCCAAAAAACACAAACCCAAACTTATCTTAGCCGGCGCCTCGGCCTATCCCCGCAGGATAGATTTTCCGGCCTTCCGCAAAATTTGTGATAAAGTCCATGCCTATCTCTTCGTAGATATGGCGCATATTGCGGGCCTGGTGGCGGCGAAAGTTCATCCTTCGCCTGTGCCCTATGCAGAGTTTGTGACTTCCACTACCCACAAGACCCTGCGCGGTCCGCGCGGCGGGTTTATCATCTGCAAAAAAGAATTTGCCAAGAAAATCGACGCCCAGATTTTTCCCGGCATCCAGGGCGGGCCGTTGATGCACGTGATTGCGGCCAAGGCCGTGGCCTTTAAGGAGGCCAGAGGCGAGAGATTTAAGAAATACCAGCGCCAGGTGGTCAGGAATTCCCGGGCCTTGGTGCAGGCGCTGGAGAAAAAGGGTTTTCGCATTGTTTCCGGCGGCACGGATACGCATCTTTCGCTAGTGGACCTCAATCCCAAAAGAATTACCGGCAGCGACGCCTCCGCCGTCTTAGAAAAGGTTAATATTACCGTCAATAAAAACCTCATTCCTTTTGACCGCAAGAGCCCGGCCACCACCAGCGGCATACGCTTAGGTACGGCCGCAGTGACTACTCGCGGGATGAAAGAATTTCAGATGCGTTCCATTGCGCAGTTGATTGATGAAGCAATAGAGGCAAGCGATGACCCCAAAAAATTAGCCGAGATTAAAAAAGAGGTGCTTGCCTTAACCAGAAGGTTTCCTTTATATCCGGAATTATTAAAAGAATGACCCATTCGCAAAAAAAGAAAAGAATTTTTCAGAAAAGACCGAGTTGGGACGAATACTTTTTAGAGATGGCGCACTTTATATCCAAGAGGACCACGTGTCTGCGTCGGGCCGTGGGGGCGGTAGCGGTCCGCGATAAAAGAATTATAGCCACAGGTTACAATGGCGCGCCCTCAGGATTAACGCACTGTCTTGATATCGGCTGCCTGCGGCAGAAATTAGGGATACCTTCTGGGCAGCGGCAAGAATTATGCCGCGGCTTGCATAGCGAACAAAATATTATTATCCAGGCGGTGCGCCATAAGATTGACTTGAAGGATTCTATTATTTATCTGACTAATCAGCCCTGTGTTACCTGTGCCAAGATGTTAATTAGTGTGGGCGTAAAAGAGATAGTGATCGCAGGCGATTATCCTGACCTCTTAGCCAGGAAGATGCTTAAGCAGGCCGGCATAAAAGTTAGAAAAATAAAAATTAAAAAATGAAGTGCCCCTATTGCGGTTATAAGGAAGACAAGGTGGTGGATTCCCGGGCGACGCAGGAGGAATCTGCCATCCGGCGCAGGCGCGAGTGCCTGAAGTGCGGGAAACGTTTTACCACTTACGAATATATTGAGGAAGTATCCTTGATGGTGATTAAAAAAGATAACCGGCGCGAGCCCTTTGACCGCAAAAAAATTCTCACCGGGATTATGAAGGCCTGCGAAAAGAGGCCGGTGAGTTTAGAGAAGATGGAAGAGATTGCCACCTGGGTGGAGCACGCGGTGCAGAAAAAATCCGACCGCGAGGTGCTCGCCTCCCGGATAGGCGAACTGGTGATGCAGAGGTTGAAGTTGCTGGACGATGTCGCCTACGTCAGGTTTGCCTCTGTCTATCGGCAGTTTAAGGACGTCGGACAGTTTATGGTGGAGTTAAAGGATATCCTCGGCAAGGAAAAACCTAAGGCAAAAAGATAAAGGAGAGAGGCTAGCTATGGTGGAGATGGAACTAAATAAAATCGTCATTGATGAGAAGCGGCATGACCAGTTGATTGTCTTGAAGGAAAAAGGCGGCAGCCGGGTTTTGCCCATTGTCATCGGGCTGAACGAGGCCTCGGCCATAAAATTAAAGATTAGCGGGTTTAATCCGCCCCGGCCACTGACCCACGATTTATTGCACAATACCATTGAAAATTTAGAGGCGAGTATTGAAAAAATCGTGATTGATAAATTAGAGGAAAATACCTTCCACGCCAAACTCTTCTTAAAGACTGCCACCGGAAAGACGAAGGTTATCGATGCCCGTCCTTCGGATAGCATTGCCTTGGCTGTCCGGGCGCACGTGCCGATATTCGTCGAAGACGAAATCATCAAAAAATCCGAAATCTTTAATCAGGAGAAATAGGGTCGTCTCTAAATGAACCTGTCGAGTTTCTTGCTCTCTAATATTTTGCCTCGGGGTTCGTTCGCGTGCTGAAAACTTTTGCCGTGCGCTACGGTTTACTCGCCGCTTACGCAGCTTCTTACGCGGGGCAGGCAGTGCTCCAGCGGCTCGTAATCCCTTGCGCACTCCTGCCAAAAGTTTTCTAATGCACGCTCACAAACCCCTCGGCAAAATTTACAAGTGGGCTCGAAAACACCCAAGCCACCCGCTACACAACTGTAGACCGCCCCTCTTAAGAGGCGAGATTTATAGAAGCGACTGTAATTTAAAAATCTGTGTTAGATTTTACCACTTCCGGCGTCTATTGTAGGAGGATAAGGCAGATTGACGCTCAGGCAAGGAGGTGGTAGAATAATGTCAGAGGAGATAAAGCAACTTCAGCTCGCCGTTAATATGCCTACAATTACACAAGTAAGAGCCACTCATAAAAGAGACGTCTTTGTTTTAATTAAAGATATCCCGTATAAACCGTATTTTAAAGACACCGAACATAAAGTCATCCTCTTTAACGATAACTGTTTTAATATTCTCCCCGAGCTTCCCGAAAACTCTATTGATATGATTTTTGCTGATCCGCCATATTTTCTATCTAATGGCGGTATAACCTGCCATGCAGGCAGAATGGTCTCAGTAAATAAAGGTAAATGGGATATTTCTAAGGGGGTTGAGGAAAATTTCCATTTTACCTTGCGATGGCTAAGAGAATGCCAGAGGGTTTTGACACCCAACGGCACGATTTGGGTCTCGGGGACAGCGCATATTATTTATACAGTAGGCTCAGCCATGCAAAGTTTGGGTTACAAGATATTAAATGATATTGCCTGGTTTAAAGTTAATCCGCCCCCTAATTTAAGTTGCCGTTATTTTACCCATTCTACTGAAACTATTATTTGGGCGGCTAAGAATAAAGATAGCAGGCACCATTTTAACTATTATTTAATGAAAAAGATGAATAACAACAAGCAGATGTTAAGTCTCTGGTCTATTAAGGCGCCTGGCCCAGAGGAGAAAATATACGGTAAACACCCTACCCAAAAGCCCATAGCATTATTAGATAGAATTGTATTAGCATCGACAAGGACTGGGGATATAGTTTTGGATCCTTTTAGTGGTAGCGGTACTACTGGAATTGCGGCATGCAGAGAGGGAAGACAATATATAGGTATTGAGCTAGAGAGACCCTATGTCGATGTTTCTATCAGGCGCCTAAAGGATACTTTTCGGGAGAAAAAAGAATGATCCGTGGTGGTAAGGGAGGTTCTAAGACAGCAATAGCGGGCTTAAGATTTGAGTCAAGAGTAGAGATGAAAAAGCTCTTAGCTTCTTTAGCCGGCTACAAAATTAAAGGCGATACAGTTTATTTCCAAAATGAAAGAGTCGCTGAATTCTATGGGAAAAATAAATTATATAAAAACTTACTAGAGCCGAATAATATTGATTTTTCATCTATTATTTCAAAAAAATTATTACCCGATGAAGCCATATTAATTTTTACTGGTAAGACTCTTTTTATCATTGAAATTAAGTTTCAAGAAGTGACTGGATCGGTTGATGAAAAATTGCAAACCTGCGATTTTAAATATCGCCAATATAAGAAGTTACTTGCGCCTTTAGAAATCGCAGTTGAATATGTGTATATTTTAAATGATTGGTTTAAGAAAGAACAATATAGAGATGTCTTAGAATATGTCAAGTCAGTTGGCTGCCATTATTTTTTCTACGAGTTACCTTTAGATTTCTTAGGATTACCGCCGCCACTGCAATAATGCCATCCGTTATTAAAGAAATCAATTTTACAGGTATTAAAAAGAAAAACTCAAGACCGTTTCCGAACGAGCTTGAAGAGCGCGCAGGAGTAAGTATATGAGGCGAGACTTCTCCGTGCTTAGCATCTATGAACAACCCCCACCTCTCTTTCCAGTCAGTGGGGGATGGGGGGCTTACAGCAGAAGTTGAGCCGAATGCGACGAGCACCTTTTAGCGAGTGAGGAGACGGGATTGAGTTAGGAGACCAAGGCAGGACCTACTAAAAGAGAATGATCGATAATGAGCATATTAACAAAAGCAGAGGATAGAAAGTTGTTGGGAGTGGTTTTAGGGTTTGCCAAGGCCAGAAAAGTAAAACTCTATATTGTCGGCGGCTATCTACGCGATATGCTTTTGAAGAGAAAGAGGGAGAGCCCGGATATAGATTTTTGCCTGAAAAAGGGCGCGATAAGTTTTGGCCGCGCCTTAAGCAAAAAAATAAAAGCCGGTTTTGTGGTCTTGGACAAAGCCCACGGCGCAGCCCGTCTGGTAAAAAAGATTAAAGATAAAACCTATACCTTGGATTTTACCGACTTCCGCGGCCGGACCCTGGCCGAGGACCTGCGCCACCGCGACTTCACCATCAATACGCTGAGCAGGGAACTGGGGAGCGATCTCTTGCTTGACCTTTATAACGCCAGGGGCGACTTAAGAGATAAAATAATCAGGCAGGTAAATGCGCATTCCTTTGACGAAGACCCCTTAAGGATCTTGCGCGCCTTTAGTTTTTCCAGTATGCTCGGATTTAAGATAGACCAGCAGACCTTAAGGTCAATCGCGGCAAAGAAAAAGAAATTATCCGGCGTATCGCCTGAGCGCATCCGCGACGAGCTATTTAAAATTTTTGACAGCCCCTGCGCCTCTGAGTGTCTTAGCCGGATGGATAAATTAAAAATACTAAAGGTGGTTTTTCCGGAGTTTGAAGTTATGCGCGGGGTGGACCAGGGGCCGTATCATCATCTGGACGTCCATAAACATAGTTTTGAGACCTTAAGGCAGTTGGAACTATTGTTTGAGGATTTAAAAAAGAATAGGGAAATCCAGGATTACCTGGATGAGGTTATCTCTTCACAGAGGAGGCGTCGGGCATTAATGAAGTTAGGCGCGCTTTTACACGACATCGGAAAACCCCAAGCCAGGCGCCGCAAAAAAGGCAAGACCATCTTCCACGGCCACGAAAGGATAGGGGCCAAGATTACTGAAGACCTCTCCAGGCGCCTGAAACTTTCTAACGACGAAGTCCTGGCCTTAAAAAAGATGGTCTTCTGGCATTTAAGGCCGGGTTATCTGGCGGATAACGTAAACCTGACGGCGCGGGCAAAATTCAGATATTTCCGCGATACCCAGGATGAGGCCGCCAGCACGCTCTTGATTTCCTTGGCTGACCAGCGCTCTACCAAAGGCCGGCTGACCACCAAGGCCTCCAGGATGCGCCATGAAAAAATGGTTTCTGCTTTGCTTCAGGAATATTTTCAGCAGCAGAAAGAAAAAAAAGAGCCGCGCCTAGTAACCGGCGACGATTTAATCCGGGAATTCAAATTGGAGCCCTCGCCTTTAATCGGCGCAATGCTACGCGAAGTAGAGGAACTGCAGGCCATCGGCAAAATCCAGAACCGCCAGCAAGCGCTTCAGGCCGCCAAAAAGTTTATGCGCCAGAAAAAATAAATGAAGCCCAAACTTATGGAGCGATAGCGAACATAAGTTTGCGGGCTGAATTTACCCCGCCCTTTTGGGCAGGTTATGCTTCGATTGCCTGCCTTGCCAAAAGGGCGGGGTTAATTCGCAGACGTCCCGCCTGTGGCGGGACTACAACTTACGTCGCTTGCGCTGCGTAAGTTGTCTGCTCATTAAAAAATAAATTGTAGTTTTTTCCCGTTCTGATAAAATAATGGGCGACGGAGAAAAAGAAAATGTTGGAAATTGATTTTCGTAGGTCCAAGACCATCGCCATCCTGGATCTGACCGGCAGCATTGATATTAACTGCGCCAATTTTATTGAAATGGTCGCCTGGTGCCTGGGTAACGGCTACCGGGACATACTCTGTAATTTTGAAAATGTGAATTTGGTGGATTATGCCGGATTATCGGTCTTGGCCATTGCCTACAAAGACGTCACCAACCACAAGGGCAGGATAAAATTTACTAAGGTCGCCGCACACCTGCACAAGGTCTTCTGCCTGGTTGGCCTGGACCGGGTTTTTGAAATGTATCCGGAGGAGGAATTCGCCCTGCGGGCCTTTGAGGAAGACCAGGTGATTGCCGAAATTCAGAAGAAACAACTGCGGCGCAGGTTCAAGCGCCTGCCTCTGGATATAGATATAGAATTCAAATCCGCCGGCAAAAACGAAAAATTCAATGCCGGCAAGGTCTTAAATATCAGCGGTCTGGGCTTATTGGTTTTTGCGGATAAGAGCTATCCCTTAGGAGAAATATTGGATGTCCGGCTTGCCCTTCTGCCTAAGCCCGGGCTCCTGGAACTGCAGTGCAAGGTGATCTGGTTAGTAGAGAAAGAGATTCAGCCGCAGATTTATCCGGGCATGGGTTTAGAATTCCATAATATTACCCACGACACCCAGAAAAAGATTATTGACTTCGTAGACCGGAATCTTCCTTTAGGCTGCGCCACGGACTAAACCTTTTTCCCTCGTCTTGTTATGCTGAAAAAAATTATTTCAGTCATTATCGTCATTGCCATCGCCATCACCTGCGGCATGATTTATCTTAACCAGGTCTTCCTGCCCACCAAAATCAAATCTTTAGTTGTCTCTGGCCTCACTGAAGAGACCCAGAAAAGAGTTGTCCTGGGAGAATTAAAATTTCATCTCTTTAAAGGCTTCGTCCTCAGGGACCTAGAGATTTACGACGCGCAAAAGTCCTTACTCAGCATAAAAGAGGCGGACTGCGGCTTCCTGATTTTCCCAATTTTGCGACGGGAGATTATCATTCCTTCTATAAACATCAGACAGGCAGTGATATTCCTCCAACGCCGGGCAGATAATTCCTTTAATCTCGCAGATTTATTTAGACCAAGAGAGCCGCGCCCTGTGAAAAAGGCAAAATTTAATTTGTGGGTGAGAAAGGTCAAGGTCAGCAGTTCCCGCATTGATTTTCAAGACGATACGCTAGAGCCGACTTTTGTCCAGAGTCTGGACCAGGTCAACTTGATGCTCTATTTATCTCTGCCAGCCAAATTAAATTTTACCTTCGCTTCAGAAATCCCTGGCCGGCGAGCCGCAAAGATACAGGCCACAGGCGAATTTGCCATTCTCCGGCAGGAACTGACTGCCCAGATTACCTTTGCTGATTTTTCTCCCCGTGAATTTTGCGCCTATACGCAAGGCCTCAACCTCTTTCCGCCGGAGAGCGCCTTCAGCGGCACGCTTAATCTTGAGTTTAAAGATTTTAAGCATCCTCTAGTGCAACTGCGTCTTTCTAGCCACGGCCTGGCCTTAGCGGGTAACTTTAGCGTCGCAGATAAAGTGATTAATGTCTCCCGCCTGAGCGGCAGCTATCTTAACTCCCGGTTTTCACTTGCCGCAACCCTGGATACCTCTACCCCCGCAGTTCCAGCCGCAGACCTAAAGGGTATTTCCGATATCTCCCTGAGCGACCTGAAGGCGATTTTTAAGCAGAAGGCTGCGCAACTAGAGGCAGCCAAACTGCAAGGCCTGGTGCATGCAGAGTTTGCGCTCAAAGGCAATCTTAACCAGATAAAAAATTGCGCCGTCGGCGTAGCCCTATCCTCGCCGGCTGTTTCTGCCTTTGGCCTGGAGGCCACCCAGCTTTTTCTGAATTACAACCAGGCCGCTGGCCTGGGCGGGATACCGGTATTACATCTTTCCTTGTATGACGGCGCGATTACCTCCAGCGCAAAAATAAATCTTACTGCCGAGAATCTTCCTTATTGGCTGAACACGGATATCCGGGGCATAAAAATTGAGAAATTAAAATCAGACACCGCAGCCAGAGACAAGGATATCTCCGGCATCATCCAGGGTGCAGTCCGGCTCAACGGTTTTGCCGTTGACTTCTCCAAAATCAGCGGCACTGGCAATATCTCTATGTCCGACGGAAAACTCTGGGAATTAAATCTTTTCCAGGGCCTGGGTAAACTGGTTTTTATCAAGGATTTCTCCAACGTCATCTTTCATCAGGGCTCAGCAGATTTTATCATCAGGGACAGATACATTACTTCTGATAACCTCAACTTAAAAAGCGACCTGGTGGGCTTAAGCGGCTCCTGCAAACTCGGCTTTGATAGTTCCTTGGATGCCTCTATTAACGTCCAGGTCTTCAGCGATGCTATACCGCTGAACCGAACCTTTAGAGAGGTGGCCACGGCCATAGTGGGAGAGTCCGGAACTTTTGGCACCATCCGTATCAGCGGGACGCTGAAAGAGCCCAAGTATAAATTTATCCCCCCGGTGCTGGATATCATCAACAACCTGAAAAATACCCTGCTGAAAAATATCCTGAAGCCGTAAATAACTATTTGCTTATTCAACTTTGATGCTATAATGAGAGAAAAAAGGGGGTAGGAGATGGAGAGGAAATTCGTCTGGCTGACCAGCGGATTATTTTTTATCTTCAGTTTTACGCCTTTATTTTCTCTGCGGCCGGCTGCCGCCTTAGAGAGCGAAAAATCCCAGGTGATGAGTGAGGCCTTTGCCCAGGCCCAGCAAAAGGCATCGGCTGCAGATTACAAACAGAGGTTAGGAGAGGTCATCTCCAAAGAAGAGCAACCCGCAGAGGAACTCCCTCGGGAAATAGACACCTTTGTCAGGTTTATCCCCAAGCAGGATGCCCGCGGCCTAGCCGGAAGCGTCGGCGTAAACCACTCTGAATTTGAGTACAGCCATAATTTCAAGGTCTTCGGCAAGTTGCCGGTGCAATTGGGCATTGGCTCGGAATATATAGGTATAAATAATAGTACCGAAGTCTTCCTTCCAGCGCACCTGACCAGTATCGTCTTTGATGCGGAAGCAACGCTGCCCTTCTTTAATCTTAAAAATACCTATTTTCGTTTCGGGGTCACCCCTTCTTTTCCGACGGACGACTGGAGGGTCACTGCCTCTGCCTTCCGTATCCCCTCCAGGTACTTTTTAATCTACCAGCCGAATCCCAAATTGACTCTCATTGCCGGTGTGGCAGTATACCCCAGTGAAGAGAACGAGGTCGGACCCATTGCCGGACTCATCTATCAATACAGCGACAAACTCCTCTTTAACCTGATTCCTCCCCGTCCCACAGTGGTCTATAGTATCAATGATAAACTGGATATCTTTGCCGAAGGCGGCTTCAACGGCAGCGAGTTTCAGGTGGAAAAAGAGGGCTATAAGAGTGCGATCCTGGCCTATAATGAAATCCACTTAGGCGGGGGCCTGAAGTATGCGCTGACGAAATTCATTGACCTTTCGGTTTCTGCCGGCGGGATGTTTGACCGCTCCCTAAAATACCGCGATTCTCTCGGCAAGGTAACCCTTAAAGACGGTTTATACACCGAGGTCAGGTTAGAGGCGAACTTTTAACCCGCCTTTTTTCTCAAATGCTCACTCACCCCCAACTCCTCAACACGCCCGCCAAAGAAAAATGGCAGAAAGTTGGCATCCAGAAACGGGCCGGCTTATTGGTCCCGCTCTTTTCCGTCTATTCCAAAAATAGCGCCGGCATCGGCGATTTCCAAGACCTAAAACTGCTGGTGGATTTCTGCCGGCAGAGCGGGAATTCCCTCCTGCAACTCCTGCCGATGAACGAAGTAGGTCCGCTTTTCTGCCCCTATGACGCCTTGAGTTCCTTTGCCCTGGAGCCGATGTATATACACCTGCAGGCCCTGGGGGGGAGGCTAAACCAGAGATTTCCCGTCGGAAATACCAACCTGGACTACGGGATAAAAAAAGAAAAGCTTAAGGCCCTGCAGGAAGTTTATCAGAGGGCAAAAGACAAAGATTCTGCGGCACTCCAGAGGTTTAAGGAAGAAAATTATTATTGGCTGCGGGATTTCGTCTTCTTTAAGGTCTTAAAATACCACCACCAGGGCCGGGCCTGGTGGGACTGGGAAGAGAAATTTAAAAACCATGACCGGCTGGCGCTAGAAGAGTTTCACAAAAACCACCAGGAAGAAATAAATTTTCAGGTCTGGCTACAGTGGGTGGCCTTTGGGCAGTTTAAGGACGCCGCAGCCTATGCCCAGAGCCAGAAGGTCTTCTTGAAGGGGGATTTGCCGATTTTGGTCTCTCGCGATTCCAGCGATGTCTGGGCGCACCCGGAGTTTTTTAAATTGCAATTTTCCGCCGGAGCGCCGCCGGATATGTATTGCGCCAAGGGCCAGCGCTGGGGCATGCCGACCTATAATTGGGAAAGGATTGCCGAGGACAATTACCGGTACCTGAAAGAAAAACTCGCCTTTGCCGGGAATTTTTACGACCTCCTGCGCATTGACCATGTAGTAGGAGTATTCCGCATCTGGAGTATTCCTTATGAGGAGCCGCTGGAGAATCAGGGGTTAAACGGATTTTTTGACCCGCGGGATGATAGCCAATGGGAAGGCCAGGGCAGAAAGATACTCTCTATTATCCTGAAGAGCACGCAGATGCTCGTTTGCGCTGAGGATTTAGGCGTAGTGCCCAAGGTCTGCCCGAAGACGCTGCAGGATTTCGGCATCCCCGGTAACGACGTGCAGCGCTGGACCAAGGACTGGAAAGTAAAACACGATTTTTTACCGGCCAAAGATTACCGTTATCTTTCCGTGGCCATGCTCTCTACGCACGATACTACTAACTGGCCAGCCTGGTGGGAGAACGAGGCCGGCACCGTGGATGAGGGTTTGTTCCAGCGCAGGTGTGCTGAGCGGGGGATAGATTATCTGCGCGTCAAAGAAAAATTATTTGACCCGCAGCGCTCTTGCCACGGCAGACTGCGCTGGCAAGAAGAGATTACTAGCCTGGATAAGTTGGTAGAGATTTTGGCCAAACCCCGAGAGCAACTCAAGGATTTTATAGATTTTTATGAAAATAGTTATCGGGAAAAAGAGAGGCTCTGGAGGCACCTGAAATTAAGCGGCCAGATGCGCGAGAAGAGCGACGCCGAGATTGTCAGGGCAGCCCTAAAAACTACCCTAGAGGCGCGGGCGATATTTTGCATCCAGACGTTGCTGGACTGGTTGTTTCTAACGGATATCTTCCAAGGCGACCCTTATGCCTACCGCATCAATACCCCCGGCACCATCAGCGCGAAAAACTGGTCTTTGACCATTCCGCTTTCGCTGGAGGAATTATTAAAACACAAGGTCTGCAGGGAAATTAAGGAGATGATTAGCGCTTCCGGAAGGGATTAAGGCATGAAAATCAAGGATATCGAGATTAAAATCGTGCAGGGCGATATTACGCAGTTAGAGGTGGAGGCCATTGTCAACGCCGCCAATAATAAATTGGTCATGGGCGGGGGAGTGGCCGGCGCCATCAAGAGAAAGGGCGGCCAGGTTATTGAAGATGAGGCCGTCAAGAAAGGTCCTATAGATATAGGTAAGGCCGTGGCCACTGGCGCAGGCAAGTTACCAGCCAAATACGTGATTCATGCCGCGACCATGGGGCTGGATTTCAAAACCGACGAAGTCAAAATCAGAAACGCCGCTAAAAGCGCGCTGGCGCTTGCGGAAAAATTAAAAATTAAATCCCTGGCCTTTCCCGCCTTGGGCTGCGGCGTGGGAGGGTTTCCTTGGCTGGCTGCGGCAAAAATTATGGCCCAGGAAGTTTTCCGGCACCTGCGCGAAGAAAAGACCGGCCTCAAAGAAATCATCTTCTGCCTCTATAATCAAGAAGCCTACGCAGTTTTCAATAAAGGGGTGCTCAGTTACCTGGAACACATTATCTATAAACTCCAAAACGGCCCCTTTAGCACTGTGGATGCGATTATTGAAATTAACGACGGAATTGTGGTTATTGAACGCAGTAACCCGCCTTTTGGGTATGCGCTTCCCGGCGGATTTGTGGATTACGGAGAGAGTTTGGAAGATGCGGTGAGAAGAGAGGCCAAGGAGGAGACCGGTTTGGACCTAGAAGACCTCAAGCAGTTCTATACCTATTCCCAGCCTGACCGCGACCCCCGCTTTCATACTATCGGCACGGTCTTCATTGCCAAAGCCAAAGGCAAGCCCCAGGCAGGCGACGATGCCGCGCGCCTGAAAGTAGTGAAATTAAGCGACCTCCTGAATCTGGACTTCGCCTTTGACCACAAAAAAATTATCCAGGATTACCTGAAATTTCGCTCCTACCCTTGACGCCCTTGCCCAAAATATGTTATACTTTTAGTGTAAGATGAGAAATTGATACTTTGACAATTTGGTATTTTTACCACCTACTGATAAA
>CAZKSS010000001.1:0-13957 GCA_964555545.1 uncultured Planctomycetales bacterium | reverse complement strand
AGGAGGTGCCTGATGGAAAATAAACTCAGCAAACACCGGGTAGTGACCTTTCTGAGCCGGCAGGAACTGGAGTTCCTGGATAAACTGGAAAAGGATATGATGTTTTCTACGGGCAGGCATTTATCCCGGGCGCAGATCCTGCAGGACTTAGCAGAACTCCTGGCCAGGAGCGGGATGGATGCCGCGGGCGTCAGAGACGATGCGGAATTTGAAAAGAGGATCCTGGCGGCCATGGCCAAGATGTATAAAGAAGAGGGAGGTGCAAGATGAGGCGCATACAGAGAAGGAACGGCAGAAGGATGAGACGTCATAGCCGAAGACATACCGGATTCTTCGGGATGCTCAGACGCTATTTAGATATTTTAGCCGGATAATAGGGGAGACAGAAGATGAGACGCCTACAGAGAAGAATACACAGAAGATTAAGAAGGCACCATAAGAAAATAATGAATTTGCTTCAGGCGGTAAGATTATACGGCATGCCCGTAGGGGCCTAGAGCCGGTTCATCCTGCCTTTTTACATCTCAAAGGTTGTAAAAATGCTTGACAAAAGCATTCCATAGTGTATAATCTATATTGGATATAGGTTATAAACTATGGCAGAGAGAGATAAAGATAGCCTTAAAATTAAGGATGCCCAAAAGAGGCTTTTGCGCTCCTTCGCGCGGGTGCCCGGAGATTTTGCGCTCGCCGGCGGAACCGCCCTGGAACTTTATTACTTGCATCACAGGTTTTCCGCGGACTTGGACTTTTTTTCCCCGAAATATAACCGCAGGGAGATAGAGGAGATACTTAGGCAATTCGCAAAAGATACCGGAGCCAAAGCCAAATTTGAGGCCGAGTTTATTGCCCGGAATATGGCCAGGGTCAGGTTCTATAGCGTTTCGCTGAAAGGCCTGGCGAGGCCGATAAAAGTTGATTTTGTCCAGGATACGCTTTTTGATAAGCCCAGGATCAAAAGGTTCGCCGCAGTTCCGGTATACAGTATTGAACACATTTATTTACAAAAAATCACCGCAATTATCGGCACCCGGGAATTGGAGGATGATACCGGCAGGCCATTTATGCAGGGCAGGGATGAAGCCAGAGACGCCTTTGACCTTTATATGCTTTCAAAAAAAATAAGGCCTTTGCATCAATTTATAAAAGGTCTTCCTCGCCAGATGCAGAGAGGCATGGTGCATTGGTACCGCACTTTTTCCCGGCATGAACTTATTTTAGGCCTCCTGGATTTAGATATCTATGTCAAGGAATTTAACAGCAGAAAGATGATTGTTTACCTGGAGCGGGAAATACAAGGTTTTGTCAAGGAGTTGGCTGAAGAATGAAGGCGGAGATAGCAAAATATTTTTGGGGCCTTAACAAAAAAGCGCTTAAGCAGGCAGTGGAGATCCTCAGGGATCCTGCACATCCCAGATTTGTTGAGCGGCTGGTTACTTTGTTGTCTCGTTGTGATAACCCCAGAGAGGTTTTTTCTCTTTTGCCGAAAAAGAAGTTTGTCCTGGTTTGGCCTAAGGTAAGCCGTTACTGGAAGAAGATTGCTCCGCAGTCGGATTTCCGGGATTGGTGGCAGACTATATATGAGCAACTGAGCAAAAGGCAAAGGGGGAAAAAACAACTTGAAGAAAATTTGCCGGTTATTTTTTCAAAAATAGGCGCCGTGATTAGACAGGCGAGGGTTAAACAGGGCTTCAGCCAGGGCGAACTAGCGCTGAAGGTGGGGATGCGGCAGCCGGATATATCCGCTATTGAAGACGGTAAGAAAAATATTACTCTGCGGACATTGGCGGCGCTATGTCGGGTGTTAGAGATAGATAGGATCGAGATAAGATAATCCTGCCTAACCTTCCCGGAGCTGCTTTTCCGCGTTGACGATATCGCGATTAATTACGCGCATCGTCTGGCGGATTTTTTCTTTCAGGATGCTTGAGGCCACCCTGGCGTCGTTAATCTCGCGCAGGATCTGCACGCTCATCCGGAAGTAGCGGATGACTTCGCCCTCGTCGGTATCGGTAAACCTTAGGATTTTTTCAAAGGCTGTGCCGCGCAGCCACGCCTCCATCGTCGTGCTCAGGTGAAAGAAGGGAATTTTGCTAGTAGGATAAATTCTGTATCTCTGCTCTTTATGCTTTATCTCGGCAAAGACCTCTTCAGAGATATGCCTGATCCGGCGCGCATTTTTGGAAAGGCCAGCCACACCCTGGTTTTTCCGCGGCTCAAAAACCACGGCCGCAGCCAAGACCCCCAAGTCCACCTCATCCAATTGCTCCAGGATATTCTGGTCGTATAATTCGGCTAAAATTAATTCATACCCGTAGACTGACTTGGCAAACTGGCCTTTTTGCGTCAGGGCGTCGCCGCTGATATAATTCCATTCTTTTAATAATTTCAGTTTTGCCTCAATGAGCCGCACTGCCTCTATCTGCTCGTGTTTACGCGACTGGAAATAGTGCAGGGAAAGGGGATAAATTTTAAATAAATCTTCCTGATATTTTTCGTAGAGGTTTAAGATAGTGGCATAAGAAGCATTCAATTGGCTTCTGACTTCTTCAGCCCGGCCGTAGATAATGCGCTTGACCTCCTCAATATTGATGCGGTTGGGGTTAATCCGCGAATAGACAAAACCCTCCTTATCTATGCCGCGGCGTCCGGCGCGACCAGCCATTTGGTAAAAATCGCGCGTCTTTAGTGTCCGGACATACCGGCCGTAAAATTTGCGCAACTCGTCAAAAATCACCGACCTGCTAGGCATATTAATGCCGAGGGCAAAAGTTTCCGTCGTAAAAATAACCTTTAAGAGCCGACTGGTGAATAATCTCTCCACTACTTCCTTTAAAGTGGGCAGCATCCCGGCGTGATGATAGGCAATGCCGCGCTGCACCAAGGGATACAAGGTCTGCGCTGTCCTTTCGTGGCTGAGGTCAAAACGCTGGCAGAGGTCGTTAAAAAGCTGGGTAATCTGCGCTTTTTCTTTCGGGCTTAAGAAATTAAAGCCGAGCAGCTCAAAGGCCAGGTCTTCCGCGCGCCGGCGGCCAAAGACAAAATAGATACAGGGCAGCCCGTCTTTTTCGCGCAGATAATTAGTTAGGGTGCTTAATTTATTCGGCCGGCCAAAGCGCAGCCGCCTTAAGCGTTCTATTTTATCCACTACTTCATTCTGGCACTGAAAGGCAAAATGTAGCGGCACCGGCCTCTTTTCCTCAATCACGGTCTTAAAAGGCCTCTTGTGGATGGACTCAATCCAGGCAGCCAATTGTTTTATGTTCGGGATAGTAGCAGAGAGCCCGACTATTTTCATATGTTCCGGCAGAAAGATTAGAGATTCCTCCCAGACTGTGCCGCGCTCGGGATTATCAAGATAATGTATCTCGTCAAAGATAATCCAGGAATATGGCTTAAGCGACGCCGGCTCATCCAGTATCTTATTGCGGAAGATTTCCGTGGTCATAATCAGAACCGGCGCGCCTGGGTTGATCGAGACATCGCCGGTTAAGATGCCGATACGGTCTTGGTATTGGCTTTGGAAATCGCGGAATTTCTGATTAGAGAGGGCCTTAATCGGCGCGGTATAGATGACGCCGGTATTTTTCTGCAGGCAGGCTTCAATCACATGCTCGGCAATAGCGGTCTTTCCGGCTCCTGTGGGCGCGGAGACGATTACCGAATAGCCCTGATTGATATAGTCAATGGCTTCTTGCTGGAAACGGTCGTAAATCATAACGGTATTATAATCTAAATAGTTGATTTCTGCCATTAAAAAGAGTAAAATAAAAAACTATGAAGCGGATAATCCTCTTATTTATCTTTTTATTTGTCTTGCCCTTGGCGATTTATCTTCTTTGCGCCAGCGAGCCAGTCAAGATTTATTCTGACGGCCAAGGCACCTTTAGCATCCCGCTGGGTGAGTCCTACGATTATACGAATATTCTAGTGAAGAGGGTGGTAGACGGCGATACCTTAGTCCTGGAAAACGGAGAGCGGGTGCGCCTCATCGGCATAGATACGCCGGAGATGCACGAGTCCAATAAACTCTATCGCGACAGCGAGCGCTCTGGCCAGGATACCACCACCATCCAGAAATTAGGCCGGCGCGCCTATGCCTTTACCAAGAATTTGGCGGAAGGCAAGCGCGTGAGTCTGGAGTTTGATGTAGATAGGCACGACAAATACGGCCGCCTCCTGGCTTACGTATATCTGAAGGACGGCACTTTTGTCAATGCCGAGATTGTCAGGCAGGGTTACGCCTCTTTAATGACTATCCCGCCGAATGTAAAATACGCGGATTTATTCCAGAGACTCTACCGCGAGGCGCGCGAAAACCGGCGCGGGCTGTGGAGATGACCCTTCGACTCGCTACGCTCGCTCAGGGTCATCCTGAGTCCCTCGACCTTGCTCGGGATTGTTCGAGGGAATGGTGAGCGGAGTCGAACCATAAGCGACGAGCGAAGAGAGGAGCGTATCGAAGGATGAGGTATATCTACGGACCGGTAAATTCCCGCCGTTTAGGTTTGTCTTTGGGAATTAGTCTCACTCCCTATAAGGTCTGCAGTTTTGATTGCCTCTACTGCCAGTTAGGCCGGACCACCCAAAAGACCAACCAGCGTGAAGTTTACCTGAAAACAGAAGAAATCCTGGAGGAATTACAGACCTGGCTGAAGCATAATGCGTCAGAGGCAGAAAAATTAAATTATCTGACCTTCTCCGGCTCAGGCGAGCCGACTCTGAATATCAAAATAGGCGAACTCATTGCCGAGATAAAAAAAATTACCGCCATCCCCGTGGCCGTGATTACCAATGCTTCTTTATTGAGCGAGCCCCAGGTGCGTCAGGCAGTTAGCCAGGCCAATTTAATCGTTCCTTCGCTGGATGCGGCCAGCCCCGAGATGCTGGCCAAAATCAACCGTCCGCACCAAGAGATAAAAATAGACAATATCATCAACGGCTTAATCAGTTTAAGAAAGGAATTTAAAGGCAAACTGTGGCTGGAGGTAATGCTGGTCAAGGGAGTAAACGACGACCTGCGCCAGATAAAAAAATTAAAAGAAATTGTGGAGAAGATAAATCCGGACAAGGTGCATCTTAATTCTCCGGTGCGCACCCCTGCGGGGTCAGGTATCCTGGCAGTGGAGAAAAGTAAACTAGAGAAGATTAAAGAAATTTTAGGCGAAAGGTGTGAAATAATTTAACTGCGCCCATGGTTCGACAGGCTCACCATGGGCACAGTGAGTAAAGTAGAATCCGCGCCCATAGCTCAACTGGATAGAGCGCTAGCCTTCGGAGCTAGACGTTGCTGGTTCAACTCCAGCTGGGCGCAAAAACCCGTAAAAAAATCCTGATTTTTTGTTATAATATTAGCGATGAAGCGGAGGGGCAAAGATGCGCAAGAGGATACTCGTAGTTGATGACGAAGAGGAAGTTGTCTCTACGATAAAGATGCTCCTGGAGAGTACCAAAGAATACGAAGTCAGGACAATGACCGAGGCCAAAGATATCATTTCTTCTGTGCATGCCTTTCATCCGGATGTAATCTTGCTTGACCTCTTGATGCCGGATACCGGCGGAATGGAGGTCTGCCAGATGCTGAATAACGATTCCCTTGGCGCGACCATCCCGATTATTATCCTCTCCGGCTTAGGCAAAGATATTGATAAACAAGACGCCTATAAATTAGGCGTGGTGGATTACCTGGTCAAGCCGGTAAGCAGGAATGATTTGATTGCCGGCGTAGAAAAGGCAATTAAACTGAAATCAGAAACAGATTAATTTTCAGGGCCGTTAGCTCAATTGGTAGTAGCACCTGCCTCTTAAGCAGGGGGTTGCAGGTCCGATTCCTGCACGGCCCATTTCTATGAAAAACTACGAACTCATCGAGCATACCGCAGACATCCGCATCCGGGTGAAGGCAGGCGATTTAAAGGGATTGTTTGCAGACACTGCCTGGGCGATGTTTGATATTATTGCTCAGCGTTCAGCGGACAGCGTGCAGCGTTCAGAGAAAATTAAAATAAAAGTACCTGGCGCTGACCGCGAAGAATTGTTCATCAATTGGCTCAACGAGTTGCTTTCCCTATCTTCTGCCAAAGAACTCATCTTCTCCAATTTCCAGATTACTAAATTAAAAAAAAATGGCTTAGAGGCCACAGCCACCGGCGAGAGTATGCAAAATTATAAAGTAAATACCGAGGTCAAGGCCGCTACCTACCACCAACTGAAAATAGAAGAGACGCCGGCGGGCTGGCAGGCAGAAGTGATTTTCGATGTCTGAGATATTATTGGAAAAAATAGACGATTACCGTTGGCGAATTCCCAAGACCTATAAGCCAGGGATGCGCGTGCCTGGCATAATTTATGCCGACGAGAAATTATTGAAGGATATTTATCAGGATAAGGCTATGGAGCAGGTAGCCAATGTCGCCTTTCTGCCGGGAATTGTGAATGCCTCGCTGGCCATGCCGGATATCCACTGGGGCTATGGACCAAGCATAGGCGCAGTATTTGCTACTGATCCTGAATCAGATGGCGTTATAACTCCGGCGGGCGTGGGATTTGACGTGAACTGTGGTGTGCGCATGCTGAAGACCAACTTTCAATATGATGAGGTAAAAAATAAAATTAAGGATTTAGTTTATGCGCTCTTTTCAGATGTGCCTTCAGGCGTAGGCTCCAAAGGCGATATCCGGGTTTCGGAAAGAGAAGAGCGAGAGATTTTAATTAAAGGCGCGCAGTGGGCAGTGGAAAAAGGCTACGGCACGCAGGAAGATTTGGAATGTACTGAAGAATATGGCGCCATTCAAGGCGCTGAACCCTCGGCAGTTTCTGACCGGGCATACGAGCGGGGCAAGGCGCAGTCCGGCACCCTGGGCTCAGGAAATCATTTTTTAGAAATTCAGGCCATTGACCAACTTTATGACCGAGAACTTTGCGACGCCTTTGGTTTAACTTTAGGTCAAATAACCATAATGATCCATTCCGGTTCGCGTGGCTTGGGTTATCAGATTTGCGACGATTACACCAAGAGTATGATTCATTGCCTGCAGAAATATAATATCAATGTCCCTGACCGGCAACTCGCCTGTGCGCCGGTAAATTCCGCTGAAGGCAAGGCCTATTTAGGCGCGATGAAATGCGCAGCCAATTATGCCTGGACAAACCGGCAGTGCCTGATGTATCTGACGCGCAAGGTCTTTGAAAGAATTTTCAACCAGCCCTGGGAGAAAATGGGCATGCAGTTAATTTATGATGTTGCTCACAATATCGCAAAGATAGAAAAATATACTCTTGATGGCAAAGAAAAAACCTTGTGCGTGCATAGAAAAGGCGCCACCCGCGCCTTTGGCCCGGGACATCCCGCCTTGCCTGAGCGTTATCAAAAAACCGGCCAGCCAGTAATTATTCCCGGAGATATGGGCAGGAATTCCTATTTGCTCGTCGGAACTAAAAAAGCAGAGGAAGAAACCTTCGGCTCTACCTGTCACGGCGCTGGCCGCGTCAAATCCCGCACTGCGGCTATCCGCTCCATCAACATAGATGTCTTGTTGAAAGACTTGGCATCTAAAGGTATAATAGTAAAGGCCTCTGGCCGCGGCACTATTGTAGAAGAAGCGCCCCAGGCCTATAAGGATGTCAATGAAGTAGTGGATGTGGTGCATAATGCCGGAATCTCCAAGCGGGTCTGCCGCATGCGACCGCTGGGAGTGATTAAAGGATAAAGCCCATGCTCGACCTAAAATTCATCCGCGAAAATCAGGATTTGCTAAAGCAGGCGCTGAAAAACCGCAACCTGAAATTAGATTTAGACGGCTTAATCGCCCTGGATGGCCAGCGGCGCAAAGTCCTCAGCGCCCTGGAAGACCTGCGCGCCAAGAAAAATAAGGCCAACGAGGAAATCGGCGCTCTGCGCAAAGCCAAAAAGGACGCCAAGGAAAAAATCGCCTCTATGAAAGGCATTGCCCAGAAGATTGACGACTTAGAAGAGAAATTAAAGGCAGCCGAAGGCGAACTGGATAAAATTCTCCTCACCGTGCCGAACGTCCCGCATGCCTCGGTGCCCGTCGGAGACGCGAGCAAAAAAAAGGTAGTGCGCACCTGGGGCGAGCCCCCGCGTTTTGATTTTAAGCCAGCCACCCATCTGGAAATTGCCCAGCACTTAGGCATTATTGACTTTGCCCGCGCCGCCAAAATTACCGGCTCAAATTTTGTCCTTTATCAGGGCTGGGGCGCAAAATTAGAGCGGGCGCTGATTAATTTTATGTTGGACCTGCATACGCAAAAGCATGGCTACACGGAAATTTCCCCGCCGTTTCTGGTAAACCGCGCCTCCATGACCGGCACCGGCCAACTGCCTAAACTGGAAGAGGATATGTACCGCTTAAAAGACGATGATTTATTTTTGATTCCCACTGCCGAAGTGCCGCTGACCAATATCTTCCGCGACGAGGTATTAAATGAGGAGAACCTGCCCATTGATTACACTGCCTATACTGCCTGTTTCCGCAGGGAGGCCGGCTCTTACGGCAAGGAGACCAAGGGCCTGGTGCGCGTGCATCAGTTTGACAAAGTGGAATTAGTGAAGTTTGTCAAGCCGCGCGATTCTTACGACGAACTGGAGCGGCTGGTGCACGACGCCGAAGAGGTCTTACAACTCCTGGGCCTGCCTTATCGCGTGGCCATCTTATCTACCCAGGACCTAAGTTTTGCCGCCAGCAAGTGTTATGACCTAGAGGCCTATGCCGCGGGCATTGACAAGTGGCTGGAGGTCTCCAGTTGCAGCAATTTTGAGAGTTTCCAGGCCCGTCGGGCAAACATTAAATATAGGCTAACGACCACGGACCAACGGCTAACGACCGATTATGTGCACACCCTAAACGGCTCAGGCATTGCCCTGGCGCGGACAATGGTTGCCATCTTGGAAAATTACCAGCAAAAGGACGGCTCGCTATTAATCCCGGAAGTTTTAAGGCCGTATCTAAATGGAAAAGAAAGAATCCCCTAAAAGAGAAAATAGGCCGCTGCCTAAATTTGACGCTGGCCCGGCAAAGATTCCCGGGCTCTCTGCCAAGGCCTTTGGCGTGATTAAATTTATTTTAGGGATATGCCTGCTGCCTTTTGTCTATTCTAGTTCGGTTTCCTTCCTGAATGAATTCGGCGCGCTGGATAAGGCAGCGCAGAATAATTTCTGGGCTGGGCTGATTACCTTGCTGATAATTTATTTGTTCGTCTGGGAGCCGGCAATAATCTATGCCAAGGGCCAGCGGATCCTGGAAATAGTTTTTACCTTTTTCCGGCCCCTGGTCAGGGTCGCGCCGTATTTATTGCCCATTTATACCCTGATTTTATTCCTGGGCTACTGGGTCTTGTCCTTTTTTATTCATTCGGGGCACCTCTTGAGCACTTTTCTCTTTCTCTTTGGCTTCAGCCTCGGCCTGCACCTGATTTTCGGGGCCAAGTCCCTGCGCACCAAACAGGAGGATTTTCTCAAGGCCAATTACCTCTTCGGCTTTTCCTTTGTCTACCTCCTGAATTTATTCTTGGCCGCGCTGATCCTGAACCTTGTCTTTGCGAAATTCTCGCTGGTGAATTTCCTGAATAATTCCTTCCAGACCGCCAGGGGCGTATTTGAGGCAGTGTTCAGGCAATTGTTTTTATCATAGATTACAGGAGGCGTGGCTGAGCGGTTTAAAGCGGCGGTCTTGAGAACCGTTGTGGATGTACGTCCACCGAGGGTTCGAATCCTTCCGCCTCCGAAAATCCTGGAGAGTTGGCTGAGCGGTTGAAAGCGCACGCCTCGAGAGCGTGTTACCTCGTAAGAGGTACGGAGGTTCAAATCCTCCACTCTCCGTTTTACTTTGATGAGCAAGAGCAAACGCATAAACAAGTGGTCCGATAAGGTAACAAGATTCAGTAATGCCCTTGATTTGGAAGGGGGTGTTTTTACCTGGAAAGACCCGCGCAAGATCGCAGCCTCCCTAAAGAAATCAGCAGAAGTCAGCGGCCGCAGAAAAAGCAATCCTTTTGCATCGGCAATGTCGATGCTCTCTTTTTATATTAATCGCGCAGGAAAGAATTTGGATCGTCGTCAGAAAGCCATCCTGACGCAGGCGAAAGAGGAATTGAGAAAATTATTCCATCGTTCCGAGAGCGTTTAAATTGTTTCTCGCAGAAGGTAGAGAATATGCTTTTAGCTATACCGATAGTGAGTTTAATTTTAGGCATCTTTTTATTGAGGAAGCCAGGGTTGGCTATAGAAATTCAGAGAAGGTTCTATGCCAAGATAAACTGGAAGATTGAGCCTATTTCTATGGAGAAGGAAATCAGGAATACAAAAATTATGGGATTGTTTTTAGTAGGTATATCTGTCGTAGTAATGGCCTATCTAATTTATGCCCATCCTAAACCCCAAGTGGGTTTTTAACTGCAATAGCATTGTCTCGGAAGTTGCCAAATGGATAGAAAAAAAGAATTAATAGGATACGAGATAGACCCGCACAATCGGCTGGCCTATAAAAAGACAGGCAAGGAGTCTGAGGTAGGCGGGTTTAGGACTGTGGTTGACGGAGAATTCAAGATAGGTAAGGACAATAATCTTATCTACCACTTAAAGAAATCGCAAGGCCTAGAAATGCCGCAACAAGTTAAACTCCGGGGCAAGTGGGCCTTGAATGCTGAGCATAATCTGGTCTTGACTTTGGACAAATGGGGCAACCAGATTGCCGGGAATAAATTGACCCTGGCAAGTGAGTTGATAGACGCCAAAGATAATCAGCTTTCTTTTTCGCTGGTCTCCCAAGACAGCCAGGGCCACGGCCACATTTGTCTCTTAAACCTCGGCGGCAGATGGGAGGCAGACAGGCATAACCGCCTGACCTTTAATGTAACAAAAGAATCCGGGCCAGGCGAGAGGATCGCCTTGCAAGGCGGCTGGGAAGTCAATGCGCAAAACGAGATTACCTATACTTATGAGAAATATACGCATGGCAAAAAGAAAAAAATAAGCAAAAGCATTACCCTGAAAGGCTACTGGGAGATCGTCGGCAAAAATCGGCTCATCTATGTCTTGAATAAAGAAATAAATTCGGAATTTGATTTTCAGGTCAGCGTGGGAAAACCCGCGGCAAAAGGGCTGCAATACGAAATAGGAGTAGGCCTCGCCCCGGGCAAAAAGACTATTACGCTCTTTGGCAACTGGAAGGTAGATAAAAACTTGGGGCTATTATTTGAGATGCCTTATGCAGAAGGCAGGTTGCATAGCATTGTCCTGGGCGGGTCAGGACGGCTGAATAAAAATTATACGCTGGAAGTCAGATTAGAAAACAAAATAGGCCAAGATTTAGGCATAGACCTGAAACTCTCTAGAGACATCCTGCAAGGCCAGGGAGAGGCCTTTATCCAGGCCTTGGGCTCGCGCAAAGAGGTCTCCCTCGCCGCCGGCCTGGGCTTTCGCTGGTAGGCGCTGATGTCTTGCCGTTTTTTCTAGTTCCCTTTAGGGATAATCTGTGATAAAATTGATTGCTATGATTTTGAAAGCAGCGGAGAATTTCTTCCGCCTCAAAGAATTAAATACCAAATCTTGAGGTTCGTCTATCTGAAGGCAAGATAATTCTGGAGGGGTCGCGTAGTGGCCGAGCGCGCGTGCCTGGAGTGCACGTATACCGCAAGGTATCGTGGGTTCGAATCCCACCCTCTCCGAAACTGATACCAATTCGAACCTTTGTGTTTATTATCTAAGAGTGCAAGGGTTCGAATTTTGGTATGGGCCACATAATAAGGCTTAAAATTCCTTTCGTCCCCTTCAAAAAGCTGATAAAAATCAGCATCCTTAGTTAATACCGGCTCCAGGCTTATCGGCGCAAGCAGCTCCTTAAGCGCCAGGCTAGAGGAGATTGTATTCTTATTCAGCGTTTCCCGCAAGTTTTTCAGCCTGTGGTGAATCCATTCTTTAGGCGGTGCCTTAAAGCTATTTTCCTTCTGGAATTCTAGACACTCAACTTCTTGTTTTAATTCTTCATTCCTTTTTTCCGCGTCCATTAATGCCTCGGAAACCGCCTTTGAGAAATTACCCACCCTGATAAAATTAAGGTAATTCTGTATCTCTTGTTGGATTTTTTCAAATTGAGCTTTCTTTTTCTTCACTAATTCAGGTACTTCATTAAGCCCTTCTGCAGCCAGCTTCTCAACCTTCTTATAGACATATTCTAAGTTCTCGGCAGTCAATATTTTCTCTTTAAGTTCATTAATGATGGTTTCTTCAATTCTCTTGCGGGGAATAAGAAGCATATTGTTGCAGGTTTTCCGCCTTGCATTATAGCAACCATAATAACCGCTGCCTTTGCCGCTGATAAGAACAATGGCTCCACTGCAAGTGTTACATTTCATCAGCCCGGAGAATATATGATTAGGGCTGGTGTGGATATAGCTTTTTTGTTGGTAGAAAGCCTTCTTCTTTTCGCTTACCGGCCAGGTCCCTTTAAGCTCCTGCCAGCGCTTTTGCGCCTTTTCCCAGGTTTCCTTGTTAATAATCACTAAATCCTCACGGTATATGGGCAGGCGGTCTTTGGCAGGGCGAGGGACGACCTTTTTCTTGCCGGTCATAGGATCCCGAACATTTTTGTACTTACGCCAGTCCCATTTACCTATATATTTCTCGTTCTTAAGTATCCTGGCTACCGTTGATATATTCCAGCCGCCATTCATACCCTTTTTTGTCGGTACCTTATCTTCATTTAGCCTTGTAGCTATCTTATGGATACTATTTCCGCTTATAAACTCTTGGAATATCCTTTTGACAACTTCTGCCTCTTCGGCATTTATCTTATGCACTTTGCCTTCGTATTTGGCCTGACCACGTTTATTTAACCGTAATTCTCCAACTGGCTGAGTACAATAGCCATATACATTCTCACCGGCACTAAAGCCCCGAAGTTTCTGGCCTTCTAATCCGCGCATAGTCTTTTTGCGCAGGTCATCTAAATACAACTCATTTATCAGTCCGCGCATCTGGATACCCAGCTTGGAATTCTCATCATCAGTAACTATGCCATCGGATACTGAAATAAGCTTAACCTGATAATAATTAAATTTTAGCACCAAGGTAAGCATTTGGTGATTACTTCGGGATAATCTTGATAAATCGTCCACGACTACGGCGTCAAATTCTTTATTTTCCGCAGCCTTCTCCAATGCCTGAAGCCCTGGACGATTAACCAGAGAGCCAGAAATAGCTTCATCCACATAGATATACTCTTCGCTGACAGTGATTTCATGCTCCTTGCAGTAATTTCTGCATACCCTTATTTGGTCATCAATGCTTTTCTCGCTCTGATTCTCAGAAGAATACCTTGTGTATATTGCAGCTTTCATCTGACACCTCTTGCTTTAAAAACTTCTGGGTTCTGTTTAGCTATTGCGATGTACTCTTGGGCTAGGATAGAAGATATGACATCGAGCAGGCGCTGAATTGAAAGGGAATCTTGCCAGCTGAAACTAATTTCTTCTTTTTGACTGACCTTTTTCTGGTTTTCTATTAGAGTTAGCTCGCGCATAAAAACCTTGATTTTATTACCTGACAGGTATATATTAGGCAATGGAAGCCTAAAAATCCCATATATCTTTAATGACTAAATTATACCCTAAAAGGTATATTTGTCAAGCATTATTTTTACTATTATTGGAGGCCAAATGGACGCTAAAAAACTTGGTAAGAAGATAAAATTAGCTAGAGTAGAACTAGATCTGACGCAGATAGGTTTAGCTAAAAAGATTAGTGCTAAGCAAAAGAGTATTTCCCGGTATGAGAATGGGATTTCTTTACCTTCTTTAGAGACTCTAGTAAAGATCGCTAAATTCCTTAAGAAACCCGCCGCATACTTTCTAGATACATAATGAGATTAAGTTCTAGAATTAGCAAGGCAATATTATCAAAGGGAACCCAGATGAGAAAGATATTTATGCTCAGTTGTAT